>JAEZVA010000037.1 GCA_023443315.1 Bacillota bacterium
CCCGCGCTTGCGGTGATGGTGTGGGTTGCCGCAGGGGCATCGGTTACCGTAATATCAAAGGTTTGGGTGTAGTCGCTGTCTTGCGCAGCACCGTTTTGCACCGTAGCCGTTACCGTCGCGGTACCGACTGTGTCTGCCCGAAAAACGCCATCGGTTATAGCAGCATTTGTATCGCCGTCATCGGTTACCGACCACGCAACCGTTTTGTTGGTTGCGTCTGCGGGCACGACCGTGGCTGCAAGCGTCAGGTCGGTGTCGACCGCGACGGTGGTTGCATTGGTCATTGTAATGGCTGTAACCGGGACGAAGCCGCGAAACTCTACATAGGTGTCGCTTGTCGACCAGACGTATGGGGTGACGCTAAAGGAGTCGTCACTCGACGTGCGCCACTCACAGCCTGTGTAGCCGGTAAGATTGGGGGCGTTACTTGTCGCCCTTGTTGTTGGTGCGGTACCAGATTTTGCAGTTACGCTGCCGCCTGAGATGGTAATAGGGCTACCAGAACCAAACGCAGCAATACCATAGCTGGCCCCGCTGCTCGCCGTTGCGTCGGCTCCTGTGGCGCGGACAACGGTATCGCCGGATATGGTGACAGAATTAGTAGCAGAAACGCCATAACTATAGTCGTCTGCATTATCAGCGGTCGCTGTTACGCTGCCACCGCTGATTTCGATACTGCCAGTTGAAAATAGTCCTGCGCTAATATCATCAGAAATTGTTGTTTTGGTGCGTCCACCGGTGGCGGTAACCGTGCTGTCGGTTATTGCCATAGAACCTGAACGAATACCAAAGCTTTGCGAGCTATCTAAGCCACCGGTGGCGGTAACCGTGCCGTCGGTTATTGTCATAGAAGAAAGCGCATGAATACCCGTGCTTTGTCCGCTATCTATGCCACCGGCAGCCGTTATCGTTGCGCCGTTTATGACGAGATGATCGGCGCAAATCCCATAACTCAGGTGCAGCGTCGTACCTGCACTTGTGTTTAAACTTCCGTCGCCGCTGATGGTAAGCGTGCCGCCGTAATGATACACACCGAATCCTGAATCAGGTCTATCACGACCAATCAGGACGTTGTTACCCCGCAGTTCAAGGTTCAGGTCGCCATTTGTAGAGATAACTGCATCGTAATTCGATGGATGCGTAAGGAACTTGGTAGCATTTGCGTCGTTTAATGTTAACGTGTGTGTATCCTTATCATATTTTACCGTATAATCGCTTTCGCTTGCGCCACTCTGGGTAATGCCACCTGCTAAATCACTTTTCCAGTAGCCACCGCCAACGACATTTATGCTGCCGACATACACCGCCGTAGGCGCCGCCGCGCTGACCATGGGGCTTACTGCCGAAAGCAGGCTAAGCACCATACAAAGGGAGAGTAAAACACTGAGAAGTCTTTTTTTCACCTTGTTATACCACCTTTTCTGTTATTCAATACATTTCTTTTAATAATTGCTTTGTGAAGATGTGGATTATCGCATCGGCTGTTGGGGCTCAATTATCCCCCGTCGGTTCTGCCTTCTGGGCGAAGACCCAGGATAAGGCAGGGGATGCGATGCATTGGCCTTTTAAGAAGGGCGTTGTATTCCCTTGCCGCCTCACGGTAGACCATGAGTTTGCTACTAAGCATATTCTGCGCTGCTGCGTCGTGCTCGCCGCCGCGCTCCCGCATACAGAGTTTGCGGTGCAGTGCCACCTGTTCACTGATGTCGTCCAGTCTCTGTTTCTTTGCTAAAAGCTCCCTGATACTTGCCGAAAGCCATACTGCAGCCAAAGCTACCAAACAGACTACCGCGATAAACCAGCCCAGCATACCCGCCGTCATACAGCATCTCTTCCTTCCGCGTATTTCACGTGGCTACCCATTGATATACCCAATAATATCAAATTCGTCTCAGAAAACCCATTTGTCGCACGAACGGGGGCAATTCCCGCGCGAACCGCATTCACATTTCTGATTCTTGATACAAGGTAGGCTGTGTGCTACAATATCATTAGTTAGTAAAAGAAGGAGCAGATGAACGTGCATATTGCCGTGTGCGATGATAACATTGCCGAGCTTTCTCGTATCACTTTACTGCTAGAGGACTACCGCAGAAAGCGGGGTAACTCGATTACATACGAGACCTTTCACAGCGCGGCGGAGCTTTTGGATGCGATGCCGGCACGCAGGTTTGATTTGCTGCTTTTGGACATCCTGATGCCAGGCTTTACCGGGATGGACGCCGCCAGAGAGATCCGTCGCTCGGATAGCGACATCCCAATTATCTTTCTGACTTCATCCCGAGAGTTTGCCGTGGAGAGCTACCGTGTAAACGCCGAGAACTACATTTTAAAGCCCGCAAGAGAGGATGAGGTCTTCCCTGCTATCGACAAGCAGCTTGCACGGCTTGCGCAGGAACAACCGTATCTCATTCTAAAAACACCGGGTAGTTTTACAAAGCTGCTTCTTTCAAAAATTGTGTATGTAGAGGTTTTTTACCGCACAGTAAGGTTTAACCTTGTGAGCGCAGAGGTGCGAGAGGCCCACGGCTACCTTGCCGATTATGAGAAAACGTTGTTGACAGAGCCTACCTTTTATAAGCCACACCGTTCCTATGTGGTAAACCTGCGTCAGGTAACCGCACTTGACAAAGCCGGGTTTTCCACCACCGTCGGCAAGACGGTACCGATTGCACGGAATGCTTTTCCCAAGGCAAAGACCGCGTACATGGAGTACCTTCTTTCATTAGGTGAGAGGGGGCAGCGCCTTACATGATTTTCATATTCGGTCCTCTGCGCTACTGTTTGGTGCTGGTGTTTGGCGTGGCGGTGTCACTTTTGTTTGCCGGCGTACAGGGCAGCCGCAAAAACAGGCTGACAGCCGCCTGCTTTTGCGTGGTGGTGCTCATTGTACAAGCTGTTTTATGGAACACAACGGGGATGGAGTTTACCACCCAGCTGTACCCAGTTTTCGCTCATCTACCACTGATTGTATTGCTAGCACTTTATTTTAGGCGCCCGTGGTTAATCTCTATCAGCAGCGTGCTTGCCGCTTATCTATGCTGTCAGGTTCCCAGATGGGTAGGTGCGGTACTCTCGACAATTCTAGACAACGCCATTGCCGACCATATCGGGTATATCTTAACGATGGTTGTTGTTTACTATGTGCTAAAACGATATCTGGCAGGCTCGGTTTTGCAGCTCATGGAACGGTCGACACGCTCCTGCCTACTCTTTGGAGCGGTGCCGCTTTTGTATTATTTGTTTGACTACTCCACCACCGTTTACACCGATCTGCTGTATACGGGCGCACGGGGGGCGGTTCAGTTTATGCCCTCGCTTGTATGCACTTTCTATTTTTTGTTTGTGCTGTTGTACTACGCCGAGGCTCAAAAGCAGGCTGCCTCCCAGCGGGAGCGCGACATCCTTGCTTCACAGCTTCACCAAGCACAATCGGAGCTTCATAACATGCGCCAGCTGGAGAAAAACACCGTGCTGTATCGTCACGATATGCGCCACCATCTGTCGCTGATACGCGGGTTTGCCGCTGATGGTGAGTTACAGAAGATTAAGGAGTACCTTACCCGCACCGAGGCGGACATTGAAGCACTGACCCCGAAACGCTTCTGTGAAAACGAAACGGTAAGCTTAATTTTATCCACTTTTGATGCACGGGCGAAAAATGCGGGGGTTAGTCTGCGTGTGAACGTCAACCTGCCGGGCGCGCTTGCGATAAACGACACCGAGCTGTGCTCGCTTCTTTCAAACGCACTGGAAAACGCCATCACCGCAGCTGCGAAGGTGGAGGATGAAGCGCTTCGTATTGTATATATCTGCGCTGTTGTAAACAGCGATAAGCTGGTTATTTCTACCGAGAACGCTTATTCTGGCGTTATCGAGATGGATGGCGAACTGCCAAAAACCAAGAGCAAAGACCCCGGGCATGGCTTTGGGATTAAAAGCATGCTCTCCATTGTTGAACGCTACGGCGGGTTGTACCACTTTGAAACGTCCAGCGGGGTGTTTGTTCTACGGCTTTTGCTGCCGCTTTAATGGGCTGACGCAGGCATTACCGCAAGAGAGGTTGCAAAATAGGATGCCCCGTACGAAAGGATTGCTATCTCTGCTGCAAAAGTCATAACCATTTGAGAATAATGAAAAACAAACCAAGCCCTCACCCTGCGAAAGCAGTGTGGGGGCTTGGTTTGTGGCGCTGACCAGGCTTAAGCACGGTTTAAGCGCCGGAGCGTGGAGCAAGGTCAGCTCATTTTTCGAAGGGTTCTGAGCCTTTACTATCTAAATATTTGAGATGCTCTGATAAGTCATTTTGAATTGCATTTATCAACACACTCAAAAGCAATAACATAATTCCGCAAGCAAAACAAACAATCATCATAATGGAATAAAATACTTCATTCATAAAACCATATTTTAATATCTCATATCCTCCTCCTAAATAACCCACAACAGTTAATCCAAAAAACGCAATACACAAACAGATAGTAATAATCTTAACCTTTTGGGTTCTATCTAAAGTATACATTATAATCCATTCTCCCTACGATATAATAATCGTTATATCATTATACTACATAAATAAACGTGAAAAAAGACACGCCTTCCCCTAAGCGGAAGGTATGTCTTTTTGGATGCCGCTGACCGGACGTTGACCACGGTTCAAGTCGCGGAGCGTTACAAAAACCCTTCCCCTCCGCGCTTTGGGCGCGAAGGGGAAGGGTTTGGTGCCGCTGACCGGACTTGAACCGGTACGATGTTGCCATCGAGGGATTTTAAGTCCCTTGTGTCTGCCGATTCCACCACAGCGGCTTATGAACGGCACAAAAGATATCATACAGCAAAGAGCCCGCAAAGTCAATATATTGCCCCCGTCGCATAAGCAGTCGAGGGCAAAATTTTGTGATTTATTTTCGGTGTCTTTGCCATGTGCCTGCTAATAACTACAAGGGGAGCCTTAGCTAATCCTTGTTTTTATTTCGGATTCGGCGTGACAGGGTGTGTATGATTGCGCCTACCATGACAACCGCCTTTGCACCGTAAAGCATGAGCGTTAACAAGAAATTCGGAACGGTCTTTGATGCAACAAAGATGGAGGTTGGTCCATCCGCCCCGCCGATGATACCAATCGAGCTCGCCTGCCTCAGATCAAGATGCAGAAAAAGCTTTGCAACCACAAACCCAATCCCTGCAATTGCTGCCAAAATCGCTGTAATGAGAAGGACAACCTTTGTGGATCGCTTCATGTCCGCTTACCTGCCTTTACTCATAGTTCCCATCCGCAGCATAAAGAACATAAGGGGCAACCCCCAGTTCCTGAAATGCGGTTGTTTGTGAAAGGTCTGTTGATACAATCGGCAAGATTGTCGTGCCTGCTGCCACGTCGGCAATCAGATACTCTCCAAACGCCTTGGTAAGGTCATATGCCTGTGTAACGGGGTCGGAGATTCTTGTTTTACCTATGGTGATATCGCCGGAAAACGCGGACGGCAGAACAATCGGCGCGATGATCTGTGCCCCGATGTTGGCAGGGTCTCCGCCGTATATCATCTCGGATTTACTCAGATACCCTTGTGCGTCATAGGCGACAATCAGCTTGCAGTCAAACTCTTTTATGGCGTTCTCAAGGTGGGCAACACAGCTGTTGAGCACCGAAAGCCGAGAATCGTTGGACTTGGGTCCAAAATATGCAAGGTTTAGCCCGACGCCGGTGGGGTAATGCAGAGAATCGAGCATGACATAGGCGGCACCGCTCTGGGCAAGCTCGGTGACCAGCGAGGTGATATAGTCAAGCCCTTCGGCAGATTCGGGATTCACCCACGGCTTACCGCCCTCGGTGGCATAGTTGTCGAGCCAGATTGCGGTTACGTCCTTGGTATAACGCGCAGCAGCGCCCTTAATCTTTCTGGCTGATAGTGGGTCTTTAAAGGTATGAAGGCGTACTACAGCCTGAATGCCCTGTTGCTGGAACGCCTGTATGCGGTCTTCAAGGTTTGGGGAGTCCTCCATCACAGCGCCGATTTCGTGCGCCTGTGATAGCTTTGAGTCGTAATAGATTACGCCGCTTGCGTCCTTGACCTCCATCACCACCGTGTTTACACCAAGCTCTTTTGCCTGCGCGACAAACGCATCAAAGCGGGCGTCGTCGGCAAAGATGGCGGTTGGCATGTAAGCCGCTTCGATCGCATCAACCGCGATGGTACCACCGGGCTCGCTCGGTTGTTCAGAGGATGACAGACTGCTGGACTGTGGCGGGTTTGAGGATGCGTTTTTTTCATCATTAAGGCGGTTGCGCATTTCTCCGCTTACAAAGCTCATGACCGGTTCCGCCACGCTGTAACCCACAAAAAACAACGCACACAACAATAAAATTCCGCCTACCATCTTAAAGGCGCCCACACGACGGTGTGTTGCCCCCTGATAGACGCGCTTATGGCGTTTAATTTTAAAGTTTGAGCTGTGAGACACTTTGGGGCACCGCCTTTCGCAAACAGTCGGTAAGATATGCCGCATAACACGCGAGCATATTCACGCTAAAACGGAAGCTGATGACCGATGAGCCCGAATAAGGCAAGGGAAATCAGTCCAATATACAACAGTGCAATGGGCAGACCTCGGAAGGTTCTTGGGATGCGGTCGGTATCCAGCCTGCGTTTGCCCTCTGCAATTAGTAACGAGGCAACCGTAAACCCGACACCCGAGCCAAACGAAAAACCCGCGGCCTGAACCAATGAATAACCGCCGTTAAGAGAGATATACAAAACGCCGAGCATTGCACAGTTAAACGTTGCATACGGCAGATAACTGCGCAGATATTCAGCCGCCGATTTCATAATCCTGCCAACAGTAAAATATACTATATAGTATAGCAATGTCAGAAGTAGAATAAACACCAAAGGACGGACGTAAGCGCGAAAACTCAGCTTCGAAATCAGGGGATTGACCACGCACGCCAGCATCGAACTGATCAGCGCCATAAAGGTGAACAGTGCGCCAAACTGAAAGATGCGTTTTGCTCCGCTCGCCGAAAACAGAACCGTACTGGTTCCAAGTCCACGCGAAAGCACGAGGTTTTCTATCAATGCCGCTGTTGCCGCATAGGTAAAAAACTGCACCATCATCTCTTTCATATTAAAACCATTCCTTTCCGGGCATCCGTGCGAGAAGCACATGACGCACCGATAGAAAGACTATTGCCGCGACCCGGTTAATTCCGGCAGGGGCTCTTCGGTCTGCAGCTCGATGTGCATGGCGCGCATACGGCGTTCCTTCGAATGGTTGGAAGCATACTGATACAGCGCAGCAAACAGCCCTATCAATATAAATCCGCCAAACGGCAGGAGCACACCCTTAATCGGAAAGGGGTTGTCGGTGACAGCGCCCCATATGGTGCCGTTGCCGATAAACTCGCGCACCAGACCCACGACACAGATAACAAACGCGTAGCCGAGCGCCTGAACGATGGCGTCAAGCAGCACCCAGCGGGTTTTGTTGCGGATGCCAAAGGCCTCGGCACGCATCATAATAACGGTGTTGGTTACTAGCAGGGGTAGATAGATACCCGTTGTGTCGGGCGCGCCCGGCAGCAGGATGCGTACAATCGCAATGGCGCCCGCATAGCAGGCAGCGGCAACGATTGCATAGATCGGAATGCGATGCATCAGCTTCACGCGCTGTTTTATTAACGATGACACAACAAGCGTTGGTATGGTTACGACCGCCAAAATAATCGAGATAGCAACCGCGTTCTTTAAATAGATGGCCGCAACAGCCACCGGTGCAAGCGTAAGCCCATTGACCAAAACGGGGTTGTTGCTCCAAAACTCCTGCAGCTTGGCGTAGAATCGCTGGACTGTTTTTACCTTACTGGCCATCGCTTCGTCCCCCCTTTTCTGCCGCACTATGCGTTACCGTATCTTTTGTCTTGACTTCGGTTGTCACCTTTTCTTTCTTCTGTCGCGTCTTTTCTACTGTTATAACGAGGCTTTTTTTTCTGCTTGAAAGCCCGCGCCTTGCCTTGCGCGCAACAGCAGAAGGGATTCCCCGAAGCAGCCGCATCTGGATTCCGTCGATGAGCAGGTCATACCGCACCCATAGCGCAAAACGATCCAGCGCAAAGGATAATGCGTTCATGATAAGTAGTGCAAATACAAAACCCTCTTCAAACCCGCCGAAGTAACGAAGCAGCATGGTCAAAACTCCGATGCCAACACCAAACAAAACCTTTGACATCGGAAGGCTTGGCGAGGTGACTGGGTCGGTTGCAAGAAACACCGCGCCGAACACCAGACAACCCGCGAACAGCTCTAGTAGCATCCCGGGAATGATGTTTATCTGCACACGGGGGAATAAAAGCGCCATGACTGCGGCAGAGCCGATAACCGAAAGCGGAATGTGCCATGTAATGGTGCGGCGAAATAACAAAAAGAACAGGCAGCTGATAATTACAAGGATGGCGGTGGCGCCCATCGCGCCCGAAAAGTTACCGAGAAACATCAAAAGCAGGTCGCCCGATGGCTCGCCGTGCATCTTAAGAACACTTGCAGGCGACAGCGCCTGCGGAAGCGCCTGGGTAATGCGCATCGGAATCTCATCAAACGGTTTTGGGAAGCCAAACACAGCGGCCGGCCAACACACTGTAACAAACGCGACACCTGCGCATGCCGGGTTAAACATATTTGCGCCAAGACCACCAAACGGGTGCTTCGCGATGAAGATGGCAAATACACACGCCGTAACCACCACATAATACGGCACCGTAACTGGGAGTAGCATAACGATGGCAAGACCTGTAATAACCGCAGAAAAATCGTTGAGCTTAATCTTCTTGTGCGCAAGCTTACGGCAGAGCAGATCAAACGCAAAGCAAAGTGCCGAAGCCGAAAGCGCTAAAAACAGCGAACGCGGACCATAATAGAAGTAAGCCATAGCAATAAGCGGAACCATTGCGATAATCACGTCGGTAAACAGGGTATGTACGTTTTCTTTATAACGGATATTGGGGGCTTTTGCAGCTTGTAAGACCATTACTCCAAAACCCCTTTCACAATCCGTTTTGCCTTTTTTACACTGTGGGTTAATTCAAGATTCGCGGGGCACACATACGAGCACACACCGCATTCGATGCACTTATCCGCCCGCAATTTTGTCAGTGCCCCTACATCGTTTGTTTGAAAGTTTTTGTACAGATAGTTGGGCGCAAGCTTTCTGGGGCAGCTTTCCACGCAGCGTCCACATAGGATGCAATCCAAAACGGGGTTCTGAATGGGTTTTGAAAACGAAAGCACCGCCCGTGTTGTATGTAAAACGGGAAGATCTAGGTCGACAATCGCAACGCCGCGCATACTGCCTCCCATTACAACCCTTGACGGGTTTTTAATCAGACCGCAAAACTCTAAAATCTCGCGTGCCGTTGTGCCTACCCGTACCTCTACGTTACAGGGATTGCCCACGCAGTCGCCCGCCACCGTTACAATGGTTGTGTTTTGCGGCTGCCCGGTTATAACCGCGCGCCACAGGTGCAAAAGCGCCTGCGTACCGATGATATACCCGCGACCGAATTTTGCAAGTGTCTTCTTCACCCTGTCACGCACCGGGTAACGCCCGTAGATGCGCCGCACCGGAATGTCATACATCTTATGCGGAATCACAGTTTCGGCATCATCAATATCCGCGTAGCTCAGCGCAAAAAAGTTCTTAATGCCACATGCGGTCGCCAGCATCTTCAGCGCACCAAGCACCTCGCTGCTATGTTGCAGCAACGTGTTTATGTTAGAGGAAACGTAGGGCTGTTCGTCAACCGCATCGCATACCAGTGCCGTATATCCGCCGTCATACAGCACCTTCAGCTTGTCGCTTAAAAACCGTCCGTCGGTTTCGTCTACAATACACGCCTTATACGCAATCTCTATGAGTTCCTCAAGCTCAAAATAATCGACGTTGAGGGTTTCTTTTACCTTTGCAAACGGATGGCGCTCGCGTTTGATTTTGTGTTTGTCCTTGCCGTGGGTAAATACCTGGGCATCCGTTTCGGGGTCTGGGCTACCCTTTAACGAAAAGCGCATAAAGGAATCGCACTCAAGGCGCGGATAATACAGCTCATATCTCCCAAGCAAAACCGCGTCTGCGGTAAGTGGTCTGGGAGGGGGTGCCCCAAATTCGTTATAATCGGGCAGATACAAAACCTTAGGGTGTAAAAGCCGCTTTTGCTCGCGGGAAAATGCAGGTTCCTTCGCTTGGTATAGATTTTCACCGCTCAACCAGCCTGCTGCCATATTCCTTCACCTCTTATACTTATCTCCATGTAAAACGGTGAAACGCCGTTTTCCCCCTACCGGGCGGGGTGATGTTGTGCTATTCCTGTTCTTTGCATGCTAGCAACCATAAGCCCTTGTCATTGCGTCGGCATATACTGTTAAGGGAAGCATTAATCGTCTTACCTACGACCTGTACAAAGGACATTAAGCCGTATATGACTTCGCAACGTGTCTGTTAAAACGCATACAGCCCGAGTGGCAAATCCCTGTTGTTGGAGGGTGATTATTTTTGATTATTAAAGCAATTAACAGCGATAAGATCAAGATATTGCTGACCATATCTGATATGGAGCGGCTAAAGTTGACCTATGAGGAGCTTGATTATCAAAGCCCTTCCAGCAAACGCGCAATTTCGGAGCTGTTAAGCTTTGCAAAAGCAAAAACAGGGTTTGATTTTACCGGTGCAAGGCTTTATATCGAGGCCTTCTCAAACGGTGACGGCAGCTGTACGCTGCTGTTTACTAAGCTTGATAAGGCGCCTTTGGGCGAAACAAGAAAAAAACCGTTTGTTACCGAAGCGCTGCCGGTTATCTTTGAGTTTGAACACATCGACGACGCAGCGCGGTTTGCGCGTGCGTGCCTAGAAAACATTGCCCCGCTCGCCTTGTATTCCTTAAACGGTCGCTACCGTTTGGTGCTGGGCGCAAAGAGTGCTCAGCGTCTAACGCCCCTACTGTGCGAGTTTGGTAAGCAGTGCGGCAGCGGGTTAACCGATCTCTCGTATCTTGACGAGCACGGCAACCTATTGCTGACCCGAAACACGCTAAAGATACTCAAAACACTGTAATTACGCTTGTCTAATCGCACTAATTGCGGCTGCGTAGTCCTGTTTACCAAATACGGCACTGCCTGCCACCAGCACATTTGCACCGGCTTGTATGCAGAGTGGCGCGGTATCGGCATCCACCCCGCCGTCCACCTCGATGTCAAGAGCAATGCCCAGACGATCGCTCTGTGCACGGATTGCGCTGACCTTAGAAAGCATATCGTCCATAAACTTCTGACCGCCAAAGCCCGGTTCCACTGTCATAACAAGCACCATATCGATGTCGGGCAGATAGGGCAGAATCTCCTCGACCGGAGTCGCGGGCTTGATACACAATCCGACCCGAACACCCAGCGCGTGAAGCTGTCTTGCGGCTTCTTTTACATCGCCTACCACTTCCTTGTGGATGGTAATGATGTTAGCGCCTGCATCGGCAAACGCCTTTGCATAGCGCAACGGCTCGGTTATCATGAGATGTACGTCAAAAACCAGTTTGGTTGTTTTTCTCAGGCTCGCCACAACAGGCGGACCCAGTGTAATATTGGGTACAAAGTGACCGTCCATCACGTCTATGTGCACCCAGTCGGCTCCCGCTTGTTCCACGCGGGTAATCTCCTGAGCAAGGTTGGCAAAATCGCTGGCAAGAATTGACGGGGAAACGGTAATCGCACGCATGCTAAGACTCCTCTCGGTGCAGTGGCATCAAACAGGCGGGGGTTGCCACCGGAGCGAAAATGTAAATTGGTAAATAATAATATTAGTAACTTGTCGCTTACTGTACTATTTTAAACTACACAAAGTAAAACGTCAACCGGACATCGCTTTAATAAGTGAACATATCGTAAATTTTAGGGAATATCTTTCTTCCATCAGCAATAGATTACGGTTTATCTTCACGGATATTTCTAGTTATATGCTACAATTTTTTCTGTAATAAACGCCGTATGCCAAAGCCCGCATCCATGTAATGCGGGCTTTGGCATACGGCATTTACATCAATGTAAACGAAATAGAAAACCTTGAGTATACTGCCACCGAACCGCCGACAGTAAGCCGGCGGCAAGAGCCGACGGCAAAAGCCGCTCGGCCCTTGGAACAAACAGTCCTTCGGAGGCATTATATTCAAAGAGCCGGTGGGCAGCATGCATTGTGATGCAAAGGCTCCCCTGCAGGCGGTTTTGTGCCGCCAAAGCAGCTGGATGCGCATCCCTACATAATGATCGGAATGCGCCCCTGTGCCCTGACGACCTCCGGCAATATCCGCCACCTCCGCAAAACGCATAAGCCCTCAGCCCTTACGCTTTATCTTATGCACAGCGGCAAACTGCCGCGACATCAGCCTATGCCGTGCCTTATCGGTATAACGCTCACATTATCACAAAACGCATAATCGCCTTTGTTTTTTCCCCTAACGAGTTTGATTATGGTTAAATCGATGCCGAAATTTATTTCGACGTATCACGTATACGTGTAAGCCTTTTAAGTCATGCCCTACCAAAGAGCGCAAGAAAAAACACGTTTGCCGCCGCGGCAAACTGCCGCGGCATCAGCCTATACCTTGCCTTATCGGTATAACGCTCACATTATCACAAAACGCATAATCGCTTTCGTTTTTTCCCCTAACGAGTTTGATTATGGTTAAATCGATGCCGAAAATTATTACGCCGCGTCCCGTCGCGTATATCACTTATCCCGTACCCGTGTCAGTTTCTTGATCCACGCCCTGCCAAACAGCGCAAGAAAAAACACGTTTGCCGCCGCATGAATCGCGCTAAACAACATTCCACCCGCTACCGCCGTCCATATCGCCTCCCTTGTCGGTGCAACATAGCCGAGCAGGTAGAAGGAGTCTACCACAACCCCGTACGCAAAACCCGAAAACGCACCGTACACACAGATTGCGCTGCGCCCTTGCAAAAGCCTCTGCTTGCCTAAGATGCCTGCGCCTGCGCCGACCAGACCAAAGCCAAGCATCTGCCATGGCGTCCATGCCCCCTGCCCAAACAGCATGTTGGAGCATAGGGTACTGACGGCACCCGTCATAAACCCGGCAAACGGTCCGTACACAGCCCCAGCCACAATGACCACGGCACCCAGTGGCTTAAAATTTGCAAGCGGCGCAAACAGCACCCTACCCGCTACCCCAACCGCCGAAAGTACCGCAATCGAGGACAGGGTCTTTGCATCGGGTCGTCGCAGTTCAAACCCGACAAAGCCAAGCAGCAGTACAAGCAGTACGCCGGATGCCGACAGCAACGGAAGGCTGACCAGCTGCGTCACATACGCCCACGCCGCAACCAATACAGCCAAAGCAAAAAGCACGACGCTGCTTATCCACGCAAGGCGTTCTTTCATTCCTTCCACAGCCCGCGCACCTCCTCGCAGGTAACCGCGTGATGGCGGTAGCCGGACGCAATTAGGCTTGCAGGGGTGGTGTAGAACGCATTCCCACCAAAAAAGGTGCGTGGCGGCGCGGCACATGCAACCACTCCATCGAACAACAACACGCATCGGTCACAATACTGTGCGCAAAACGTGGTATCGTGGCTTGCCATAATCACTGTAACCCCTTGCTGAGTAAGCTGTTTTAACACCGCCGCGAGCTGTTGTTTTGCGGTTGGGTCAAGTGCTTTGGTCGGCTCGTCCAGCAACACCACGTCGGGGCAGGCTAGCAAGACCTTAGCAAACGCCGCACGCTGACGCTCCCCTGCACTGATATCGTAGGGGTGGCAGTCTAAAATATGTGTGATGCCAAGTGCCTGCGCCTCGGCTACAACCCTCTGCCCTGCGTCTTCGTTGCCATTGGCACCCGCAACGTCGAGCAGATCCTCGCGGACGGTATCTCGCACAAACAACAGCTTGGTATTGGCAGGCAGATAAGCCGCCTTCGTCCCCTGCCCTTTTGGGTAAACGGTAACCTTGCCCCTGACCGGCTTTAACAGCCCGCACAAGAGCTTTAACAGGGTCGTTTTTCCCGACCCGTTGTCCCCCATAACCGCTATAATCTCATGCCGATACGCGGCAAACTCCAACCCCCGAAAGATCGGCTGCTGGATTGCGTGATAGCCAAACGCTACCCCTTTTGCCCGTACCGCAATATCCTTCTGTGGCGCTTGCTCCTGTGGTTGTGGAAGTGCGGGCTGCTTGCCCTTTAACCTATCCTCAAACAACGCACGTCCCTCCGCTACGGTAAGCGGAATCTGCTCCTCCTTGTTAAAGATGCGGGCTGCAGCAGGCAGAAGTGCTGCAAACGGCTCGCCCTGCCGTGCCATCCAAGCCGCGCAGTCCCTACTCCCACCATCAAAGCGCAGCTTGCCGTTATCCATGACCATGACGCGGCTGCACAACGAAAATAACGCCTCGGTGTTATGCTCTGCAACGATTATGGTTATCCCTAGCTCATGGTTTAGGCGCAGCAGCATAGACAAGAAGTCGCGTGAAGCGACCGGGTCGAGCTGGGAGGTCGGCTCGTCCAGTAGAAGAAGACGAGGCGACAACGCGAGAACCGACGCGAGATTGACCGTCTGCTTTTGACCGCTAGATAGGGTGTGCACTTTTTGATCGAGGAGTCGTCCCAGCCCAAAAAAGCTCGCCATCTCCGCGACGCGGCGGCGGATAATTTCTGACGGAAAGCCGAGGGACTCCAGCCCAAAACAAAGCTCGGCGCGCACGGTGTCGGTGACCAGCTGGCTCTCGACGTCCTGCATCACAAACCCGATATCGCACGCCGACTGTAACGCGTGTAGGTCTTTAATATCCGTGCCCGCGAAACAGATGCTCCCTTTGCGCCCGCCGGTTGGGCTAAGCTCCGGCTTTAGGTTTGCGAGCAGGGTGGACTTACCGCTGCCCGACGCGCCACAAAGTAAAACAAACTCGCCTGCACAGACGGTAAAGCCGACGGAATCCAGCGCATTTTTGGAAGACTGCCCATAAGAGAACGAAAAATCGGTTACCTGAACCAGTTCCACCGAACCACCTCCCATCCGTCGCACGTTAGCGGTATCATCAATAGCACAAAAAACAAATGAGCGTAAACGCCCTGCCATCCTGCCACCGTGACCGTGCTCATGACAGGATAAAACACAAACGAAAGACCAAAAGTCGTATAGATTACTATGGATATTACAAATAGAATAATGACAGCTACGCAGACCGTGATATCCCGCGCCGTAAATCGCTCGGTTTGGTACCAAGTTCTTCCTGCTGCGCCATAGCCACGCGCCTGCATCGACCGTGCGGTGTCTATGGAGTCCTCCAACGAGCTTGCAATCAGCACCGTTACGGTTTGCGCAAAGGTCTTTGCCCGTGCCATAACGCCCTGTGCCTTTGTAAGCGGCGGGCTCAACAAGCTAAGCGTGTCCGATATCTCATGCTGGCGGCGGATAAGCATCGGGATTAGGCGCATTGTCATCGTAAACACCAGCACAGTCGACGATAGCCTGCCACCAAATAACGCGCGCAACCGTTCGCCGGATAATAGGGCAGTAAAAACGCCAAACCATAGTATCACACACAACAGCATAAGCCCTGATACCAGCCCGTAAAGCAGTGCCTCAAGCGTAATCGGCTTAGAAAACAGGGTCAAAAGCACCACCCTGCCCCGATGATTATACAGTGGGTTAACTATGGTAACCAATATACAAAGCGGCAGCCCTAAGCGCAATGAGCGAGTCAGCTCTGATTTTCCGTTGTAGATTAGTGTATACAAAACAGAAAACAGCAGGCTTCCACACACAATAACGGGGTTCATAGAAAGGAAGGAAAGGATAAAAACAGCCGCGAAATAAACGAGCTGCGTCATCGGGTGGAAGGTGTAAAATCCAAGCCTGTTCATAACGCGTTCCTTTCGGTTAGATTGTGTATATAGTTAATTATTATATCATACTGCCCCTGTGATGGGTTGTCAAACTCGAAAAGGGTAGCACGAAAAAGGGAAGCGTTTGCACGCTTCCCTTTTGTGTGATGGCTAACAGCCAATCATTATTTATCGGTTACCGCACTAACAACGCCGGAACCAACGGTACGTCCACCCTCGCGGATAGCGAAACGGAGACCGGGCTCGATCGCGATGGGGGTAATCAGCTCAACATCCATAGTAACGTTGTCGCCAGGCATGCACATCTCGGTGCCCTCGGGCAGCTTGATTACGCCGGTAACGTCGGTGGTACGGAAGTAGAACTGGGGACGGTAGTTGTCAAAGAACGGGGTGTGACGGCCGCCCTCATCCTTTTTAAGGATATAAACCTGACCTTGGAACTTGGTGTGCGGCTGAATGGTACCGGGCTTGCACAGAACCTGTCCACGCTCGATCTCGCTTCTCTGAACACCACGCAGCAGTGCGCCGATGTTGTCGCCTGCCTCAGCGTAGTCAAGAATCTTACGGAACATCTCAACGCCGGTAACAACGGTCTTCTTCTTCTCCTCAGTCAGACCAACGATCTCAACCTCGTCGCCGGTCTTAACCTGACCGCGCTCTACTCTACCAGTTGCAACGGTGCCGCGTCCGGTAATGGTGAACACGTCCTCAACAGGCATTAAGAAAGCCAGGTCGGTCTTACGCTCGGGAGTGGGGATATAGCTATCAACCGCATCCATCAGCGCAATAATGGGGGCATACTCAGGAGCGTTGATGTCGGTAGAGGTGCTCTCAAGGGCAACCAAAGCCGAGCCCTTAACAATCGGAATATCGTCGCCGGGGAACTCGTAAGCGGAAAGAAGCTCACGGATCTCCATCTCAACGAGCTCAAGCAGCTCTTCGTCGTCAACCTGATCCGACTTGTTCATGAACACAACGATATACTGTACGCCAACACGGCTAGCAAGCAGGATGTGCTCGCGGGTCTGAGGCATAGGACCGTCAGCAGCGGAAACAACGAGAATCGCGCCGTCCATCTGAGCAGCACCAGTGATCATGTTCTTAACGTAGTCGGCATGTCCGGGGCAGTCAACGTGAGCGTAGTGACGACTCTCAGTCTCGTACTCAACGTGAGCGGTATTAATAGTAATGCCGCGCTCTCTCTCCTCGGGAGCCTTATCAATCATGTCATAAGCAACATAGTTTGCGGAACCGCGGAAACCAAGAACCTTGGTGATTGCTGCGGTAAGGGACGTCTTGCCATGGTCAACGTGACCAATTGTGCCAATATTAA
>JAEZVA010000050.1 GCA_023443315.1 Bacillota bacterium
ACCTCTTCGCGCAGGGTTTTGTTCTCGCGCACAAGGTCTAAAAAGCGGCGCATCAGCTCGTCGCGCTTATCCTTTAGCAGCTTGTGCCCGCGCACGGCGGTAACCAGCTTGCGCTTTAGGCGGGTAAGCTCCATGCGGGTGGGATTTACATGTGTGGTTGCCAAGAGTAGGACCCCCTTTTTTTGCTAGGGATTTGTTGTGCGTTTATGGTTTTTGGGGGCTACGGTTTAAATAGCCTTCGCACACAACCTTATAAAGAAACGCTGCTTACTTTTCCTCGTAATACTCGTCTAAGAATGCGTCCTTGATGCGCTTTAGCTCGGCGCGGGGCAGGATGCGTAGCAGCTTCCAACCGATGGCAAGGGTCTCTTCGATGTCGCGGTTGGTCTGGTAGCCCTGCGAAACATACTCGCGCTCGAACTCGTCGGCGAACTTCGCGTACAGCTTGTCAACCTCGGTCAGCGCCGCCTCACCTAGGATTACCATCAGCTCCTTTGCCTCCTTGCCTCGTGCGTAGGCGGCAAACAGCTGGTTCATGGTGTTGGCATGGTCGGCACGGGTCTTGCCCTCGCCAATACCCTTATCCTTTAAGCGCGACAGCGACGGCAGCACGTCAATGGGCGGTGCCACGTTCTTGCGGTACAGCTCGCGGCTTAGAATAATCTGCCCCTCAGTGATATAGCCCGTTAGGTCGGGGATGGGGTGGGTCTTGTCGTCCTCGGGCATAGTCAGAATCGGGATCATCGTAATACTGCCGTTCTTGCCCTTTAGGCGCCCGGCGCGCTCATACAGCGACGCAAGGTCGGTGTACATGTAGCCCGGGTAGCCACGGCGTCCGGGTACCTCCTTGCGTGCGGCAGAAACCTCACGCAGGGCGTCGGCGTAGTTGGTAATGTCGGTCAAGATAACCAGTACGTGCATGCCCTTTTCAAACGCAAGGTACTCCGCGGCGGTTAAAGCCATACGCGGGGTGGCAATACGCTCTACGGCAGGGTCGTTTGCAAGGTTAATAAACAGCACCGCGCGGTCAAGCGCGCCCGTCTCGCGGAAGCTTTCGATAAAGAAGTTTGATTCCTCAAACGTAATACCCATCGCGGCAAATACCACCGCAAACGGCTCGCTCGTGCCGCGCACCTTTGCCTGACGCGCAATCTGCGCGGCAAGGTTTGCGTGGGGCAGACCAGATGCCGAGAAGATGGGTAGCTTCTGTCCACGCACCAGTGTGTTCAGTCCGTCGATGGCAGAAACACCCGTCTGAATAAACTCCTGCGGGTAGTTGCGGGCGGCGGGGTTCATGGGCAGACCGTTGATGTCCCGGCGCTGCTCGGGCAGGATGTCTGGTCCGCCGTCGATGGGGCGTCCCAGTCCATCAAACACGCGGCTCAGCATATCCTCAGATACCCCAAGCTCCATGCTGCGCCCTAAAAAGCGCACCTTGCTGTTAGAAAGGTTAATGCCCGTGGAGGACTCAAACAGCTGCACCAGCGCGTTTTGTCCGTCTATCTCTAGTACCTTGCAGCGGCGTTTTTCTCCGCTTGCAAGCTCAATCTCACCAAGGTCGTTGTAGTTGACGTCCTCGACGCCACGAACCAGCATAAGAGGACCTGCAACCTCTTCTATCGTGCGATATTCCTTCGGCATCAGAATTCCTCCTTCTGCTTGGCTAGCTCATCAATCTGGGTGTGCATCTCGGCGAGGATGCTGTCGTACTCGGTCTGCAAGTTGTCCTGCAGGGTGTACTTAAAGCGTCCCACGCGCTCGTGCACGGGCAGACTTACCAGCTTATCGATTGAGATGCCGTTTGCAAGCGCCTGCGCGCTGATGTTGTACATCTCCAAAATCAGCTTCATCATCAGCCGCTGCTTTTCCAGCGGGCTGTAGGTGTCCACCTCGTGGAACGCGTCTTGATGCAAAAAGTCCTCGCGAATCGACCGTGCGGATTCGAGCTTTAAGCGGTCGGGCGGGCTAAGTGCGTCCATACCAACCAGCTTTACGATCTCCTCCAGCTCCGACTCCTCCTGCAGCAGGCGCATCATCGCCGCGCGCAGTGCGGTCCAGTCGGTGCTTACGGTGTCGTTAAACCAGTTTGCCATCGAGTCCACATACAGCGAGTAGCTGGTTAACCAGTTGATGGCGGGGAAGTGTCTGCGGTAGGCAAGCGATGAGTCAAGCCCCCAGAACACCTTTACAATACGCAGCGTCGCCTGCGAAACTGGCTCCGAGATATCGCCGCCGGGGGGGCTTACCGCGCCAATAACCGAAAGCGCACCCTCACGCTCCTGCGACCCTAGGGTGTTTACGCGTCCCGCGCGCTCGTAGAACTGCGCAAGGCGGCTGCCCAGGTATGCGGGGTAGCCTTCCTCACCGGGCATCTCCTCAAGACGACCCGACATCTCGCGCAACGCCTCCGCCCAGCGGGAGGTGGAGTCTGCCATCAGTGCCACCGAGTAGCCCATATCGCGGAAGTATTCCGCTATCGTAATGCCGGTGTAGATAGACGCCTCGCGCGCCGCAACCGGCATGTCCGAGGTGTTTGCAATCAGCACCGTGCGCTTCATCAGCGAATGCCCCGTTTTGGGGTCCTTTAGCTCGGGGAACTCGTTGAGTACGTCGGTCATCTCGTTGCCGCGCTCGCCGCAGCCGATGTACACAACGATGTCTGCCTCCGCCCATTTGGCAAGCTGGTGCTGAACCACAGTCTTACCACTGCCAAACGGTCCGGGAATGGACGCAACGCCGCCCTTTGCAATGGGGAACAGTGTGTCGATTACGCGCTGACCCGTAACCAGCGGCATGTCGGGTGACAGCTTCTTTTTATACGGTCTGCCCTGACGCACCGGCCATTTTTGCAGCATGGGTAGCGTATGGCGGGTGCCCTTGTTGTCTTCTATCACCGCGATGGTTTCGGTAATGGTAAAGTCGCCCTGCTCGATTGAGACAATCTGTCCCGACACGCCGTAGGGCACCAAAATACGGTGTTCGATAATCTCGGTCTCCTGCACGGTGCCTAAGATATCGCCCGCCGCAACCTCGTCGCCCGCCTTTTTCACGGGGACAAAGCTCCACTTCTTTTCTCGGGAAATAGCGGGAATCTCCACGCCGCGCGTTAAGTTTGTGCCCGTCAGACGCATGATGTCGTCAAGCGGACGCTGAATTCCGTCAAAGATGCTGCCCATCAGTCCGGGTGCAAGCTCCACGCTCAGGGGAGCGCCCGTCGATTCCACCGGCTCGCCTGGTCCAAGACCCGAGGTTTCCTCGTAAACCTGAATGGACGCGCGGTCGCCGTGTATCTCGATTATCTCGCCGATTAGGCGCTGCTGTGAAACGCGCACCACGTCGAACATATTCGCGTCGCGCATGCCCTGTGCAATAACGAGCGGTCCGGCAACCTTTTTGATTGTACCTGTGCTCATTGTATCAAACCCTTTCCGGCCGCGCGCTGTGCGCGAAACCATGGAATAGTGATAGCCTCTGCCCTCGGACAGAAAACCTTATTGATGATAAAACTATAAAAACCGTCCTACTGCTCCGGCCCAAAGATGATGTCGGAGCCAACCGCCTGTTCCACACACTTGCGCACGCTTCTAAGCCCTGCGCCGGTATTGCCCGACACCCCGGGAATTAGGATAACCGCGGGCAAAACGTTCTTTGCGCACCGCTCAAGCTCCTGCGCCAGTGTCTCGGCAAGCGATTCGGTCACATACAGCACCGCGTAGCTGTCCTCCGAAAGTCTGCGAAAGGTCTTTACCGCCTCGGTGGGGTCGTCCACCGCGTAGATGTCAAGCCCAAGTGCAGAAAAGCCGTAGATGCTGTCGCGGTCGCCCAGTACGCCAATCCTATACATACATCTCCCTCAGCCTTTCCCTTACGGACTGCTCCGAAAGTTGGTTTTGCTTTGCAGTCAACATCAGCCGCACCATGGCAAGCTCATTCTCCCGCGCAAGCAGGTAAGCCGCAAGCGGCTCGATGGTAAACGAATGGTATTTCTGCGGGCGAATTAGCTCCATCACCGCATTGTCGGCATACCGCTCATACTGTGCAAACGAGCCGCGCAGTGCTGTGGCCGCATCCGCAAACGCGGTGGTCTCTAAATACTTCAGCATCGGCTCAAAGCCGCCTGCCGCAGCCTCGGCAAGGCTGTCGGTATCAAGCCCCTCGCAGGGGCACAGTGCTTTTTTTATAAATTCAAGGCGTTTGCCCGTCTTTTGGCAGCGCGCCGCAATCTTGATGTTCGCAAGCGCCGCGGTAAGCTGCGCATAGCTGCGTATCAGACCAAAAGCCGACGCATTGCCCGCCTCTAACACCGCCTGCAGTGCCGCGCGGTCTACTATCACATCGCACAGCTGCCCATCGCCGGTGTGGGAAAGGGCAAGGTACGCCTCCTCGGCGGCTGCGCGCATGCCTGCGGGCAGAGCCGCGTAGTTGCGCTCACGCACCGCGTCATAGATGAGCTCGGGTGGGGCCGTGCCGTTGTGGCTATATACCCCAGCAAGGGTTTGGTCGGTATACACCAGCTTGATGGCCGCCTTGAGGTTGTGGTAGTCGTTTGCCAGCAAAAACACGTCAAACACCGACATATCGTCAACCAGCTCACGCAGCAGCGCCCATGTTTTTTCCCGCTCGGTCAAAAGCAGGCTGCTCACGCTTTGGTTTGCATCACCCGTGCCCCAGCCCTTTTCGGCCAGCAGGCGCACGCAGTCTGCCGCAGTTTTTGCCGCCATCAGGGTGTCGAGCGTCTGTGCGCTGAGCAGGGTAAGCTCCTTTGCACGGATGCGCGCGACCGCATAGGCGTAACCGTTATCGGACATACTTTATGACCATGCCTTTCCGGCTTTTTTCAAGCACCACGCAGCCCTCCCGGCATATGGCAAACGCCAACACCGACAATCGGCTGCGGCTATCAAAAGCCTGGTATCAAAAAATGCCTATTAAGCAAATAGAATTGCCGAGACCTTATCCTGCAGGGTCTCCTGCGCGGCGTAGAACAACGCCTCAAACGAGCAGTTGATCTCGATGTCGCCGCCGGCGCTTTCATCGTTGTAAATCAGAATAAAGCCGCCGTCGATGTCCCTTGCATCCTTATCCAAGGTCAGTGCGCCGCCCTTGGCGGTGGCAAGCACCCCTAGCTTTAAGGCGTACCCCGATGGCATGCGGGCAAGGTCGGTCTGCGAAAAGCAGATTCTGCCCTGCTGTGCCAACACGTTCGCGTCAACCAGCCGCTCAATCAGGCTAAAGTAATCCGCATCGGGCAGGCTAAGCAAAGCGCGCCTTGCGTCTACAATCACACCGCCAATCAGCTGCTGCTTTTTGGCAAGCAACGCCTGGCGTTTTGCAAGCAACGCGGCGGACTGTGCGTTCTTTTGGATGTCGTCAGCCTGCGCGTGTGCGCTTTCTAGCGTCTTGTCCGCTTGAAAACGAGCCTGCGCCACGGCGGCGTCTACCGTCGCCTTTGCGTCGGCGTTTGCCTTTTGCAGCAGCTCTGCCGCCTCGGCGTTTGCCTCGTCCTCAATCCGTTTTACTATCTTATCCAGTCCTGTCATTGACAAGCTCTCCTAACTTTTTTAAAGGGGAGAATACAGGTTGCTATGCAAAACCGGTCACCAGATCGGCTCTACTACCCCTTGTATTTTATACGCAACAAACCCCAAAGCGAGTTCGATTTGACACCGCACGAAGTGCGGTTGCGCTCGAAGTGCGGTTGCGCTCGAAGCGCGGTTGCACCTGTTGCGGGCGGGTTTGTTGTAGTCTATCGTCAATAAACACGCCGCAAGGGCGTACGGCAGGTGGTGCCTGCCGCTTGAAAATAAAGCCTGTTTTCAAGTTTATTCACTAGATCTGCAGTCCGCCAATGCCCGAAACCGCCAGCAGCGAGATAAGCAGCGCAAGAATCGCATAGGTCTCTACCATCGCAGCGAAGATCATCGCCTTGCCCATCTGGTCGGGGCGCTTGGCTACCAGCCCGATGCCCGAAACCGAAACGCGTGCCTGACGAATTGCCGACCAATAACCAACTATGGCCATCGGCATACAGGCAAGGAAGTATAATAGGCCTTTGGTAAGGCTGATATCCGCCGAACCACCGAGAACACCAATCTGCGAAAGGGTTATAAACGCAATCAATAGTCCATAAATGCCCTGCGTACCGGGAAGAAGCTGCAGGATGAGTACCTTACCAAACTTAGTGGGGTCCTCGGTCACAACGCCCGAAGCAGCCTCACCAGCCATACCAACGCCAACAGCGGAGCCCGCGCCGGCGAGAAGAGAAGCCGAGGCAGCGCCGAGCAGAGCAAATACAATACCCAGTTTATCCATTTTTAATATCCTCCTTGAATTTAAAGAACTTTGTATTTACGGCAAAGGGTTTAAACTTTTCCCCGCCGCCGTCATAGAATTTGCCGAAGAATTCGACAAACTGCAATCGGTTGGTGTGCACATACGCACCCAGTAGCTCTATGCCGAAGTTAATGGCCTGCCCCGCGATAAACACAATCACAAACAAGATTACACCCGCGGGACCCTTGCCGCCCATCGCGCCCATCTGGTTGACCACCGAGGCGATAACGCCCGTGGCAAGCCCTAGGGCAAGCAGACGGGAGTAGGAAAGGATGTCCGAAAGGTAGCCCGTAACGTTGTACAGCGCGTATGCACCCTTTAAAATACGCTTTACCGGGCTTTTGGACTCGCGCCCTCCAGTTAGGATGATGCCCACGGCGCCGATGCCCGCGACGACCGCCGCCACCGTACCCACCGAAGCGGGCAGGGTAAAGCTTAGCTGCGCAATCTCGGCAAACATGCTGGTGGAAAGCAGCAGCATAATCGCGCCGCCCACAATCATGTACCAAAACACCACGTCATACAATGCGTCCTTGTACTGCCGTGCCTTAACAAGCACATACAGCTTAACGCCCAAGCCCGTAAACAGGTGCACAACACCCACGGCAAGTGAGAACATCAACATGCGCATGGGTTCGAGTATTGGCGAAAACCACAAGGGCGGTATGCCCACCTCGCGCCCCAAAAAGGTGCGTGATACAACATTAACCACATCGCCGAAGTAGCTTGAGAACACCACACCCCATATGGTGGTAGATATGCCGCAGTACAAGAACATGAGCAACATATTTTTGGTGGAGTTCTCCATGTTCTTAAACTTTAAAAGTACAAGACCGCAGCCGATTACAAGCATCAGCCCGTAGCCCGCGTCCGAAAACATCAGCCCAAACAAAAAGTAGTAGAATATTGACATAATGCCAGTGGGGTCGATCTCCCCGCGCCCCGGCAGGCTAAACGATTCGAGTACCCCTTCCACCGGTGCGGTAAACGCGTTGTTCTTTAGCAGTACCGGCACGTTTTTGTCGCTTTCCTCGGGGTCGGAGAAGGATAGGTCGACCACATAGCGCTCGGTTAGCATCTTGTGCAGCTGCTCTGTCGCCGTCTCGGGCACATAACCGCTCAGTACAAACGCGTGCTTGGAGTGCGCAAGGCTGTCTACCGCCGCGTAACGCTCACTGCGCATGGTGTAAAAGTCGGTCATAAAACGCAGTGCCCTTCGCACACCGGCGTAGGAGGCGATCTCCTTCTCGGCAAACGCAATGTCGTTTTGTATGTCGGCAAGCCTTTGCTCAACGAGCCGTTTCTCCTCTCCCGGTGTTTCGCGCGGTGGGGAGGCAGGGCGCGCAAAGCCTTCGGCGCGCAGTGCGTCTTCGAGCACTACAGCGTCGGCTCTGGGGCACGAAGCTAAGATGCAGGTTTGCTCCTTGCTTTTGCTTACAATCTCAATGTGTATGGCGTCAAGCTCGGGTGCGCGCAGCGCAAGGCGCTGATGAATGCCCTCAAGCGTATGCTCCCCCGCTGTGGCGCCGGTAAACACATAAAAGGTTTTTCCGCCCTGATAGCGCAACGAAACGGACAACGAAAGCCATGGCGTTAGCGCTTCCATCTGTCCGTCAAGCTTTAGGGTTTGGGCCCGTTTCTCGGCAATCTCTTTGGATAGCGCGGTCAGCCGGTAGGCAACCCGCATAATTTCGTGGTTTTCGTCGGCGAAGGTGTCGTACTCATTTACCGAAAGGTGCTGCCTGCCGTTTAACGCGGCAAACATCCCCTTCTTTTCGGGAACGTAACGACCAAGCACCTCCAGTGCTTCGTCGCACAGCGAAACGTTCTTGTCAAACGTGGCACGCTGTTGGGACGTATCGGTTTTTGTAAACAAGCTGTCACTAACGGGTATGTCGCTTACCTGAACGACGCCCGTCCGCTGCACAACCTTCAGAATCTCGCTTCGATCCTGTTGCAGCGCACATATGTTGACGCGGCGCATCGGAATCACCGCCATAGGCTCAAACCTCCTTTACATCGTTTGGTCAAGGCGTGTTACACAAGCTCGGATATGATAAACCTAACAGCCTTGTCCTTATTTGCGGCGGCGGTCTGCTCGAGTGCTGCTATCTCGTTCTGTGCGTCGGCGACAGCCTTTTTCATCATCTCGTCACCCTTTGCACGCGCCTCGCTCACCAGCCGCTCGGTCTGGGTCTTTGCCTCTAGGGCAATGCGCTCGCTCTCTGCCTGCGCATTCCCTTTTGCCGCAGTCCTGATGCGCTCGCACTCGGCGGCGGTCTTTTGATGAATCTCTTGGGCGCGCAGCTCCGCGTCACGCAGAACGGTTATTGTATCCGGCACCATGTTTGAATATCACCACCATAATATAAAAGTACGCATTCCGGCTTACAGCTAAAAAGCGGTAGGCACGGGCGTAATTGCGTGTGAAAAAGCAATCATCGTTATTTTACTACAA
>JAEZVA010000095.1 GCA_023443315.1 Bacillota bacterium
TTCCTCGGTCCCAACGGAGCGGGAAAGAGCACCACGATGAATATTCTGACGGGCTATCTTTCTGCCACCGAGGGCTCGGTGCTAATCGGTGAGTATGACGTGCTCGAAAACCCCATCGAGGCAAAACTGCAGATCGGATATCTGCCAGAGCAGCCCCCGCTTTACATGGACATGACGGTAAAGGACTACCTTTCGTTCATGTTCGACCTAAAAAAGGTCACGCTGCCCAAAACCGCGCACATCAAAGAGGTGTGCGAGCACGTGAAGATTACCGATGTATACGACCGAATCATTAAAAACCTTTCCAAGGGTTATAAGCAGCGCGTCGGTCTTGCGCAGGCATTACTGGGCAACCCCGATGTGCTAATTCTCGACGAACCGACGGTTGGTCTTGACCCCAAACAGATTATCGAGATTCGTAACCTGATAAAGACGCTGGGCAAAAAGCACACCGTCATCCTGTCGTCCCATATCCTGCCCGAGGTTCAGGCGACCTGCGAGCGCGTTATCGTCATTAACAAGGGTAAAATCGTCGCGGATGATACGCCGGACAACCTGTCCCACGCGCTGAGTGCCGACCACAACTTCATCGCCCGTATCGAGGGACCCGAGGCAGAAGTCACAAAGCTTATCTCCACCATCCCCGGTATGGTGAAGGTTACCTGCTTGGGTGCGCGCGAAAAATCGGCGTTTGATTATACCTTAGAGGCGGAGGAAGGCGCGGATATTCGCCGTGAGCTGTTTAGCCGTCTTGCCGACCGCAGCTGGCCCATACTCGGGCTCAAGAGCACCGAGCTAAGCCTGGAGGACATCTTCCTGCAGCTGACGCGGGACGATGCCGCGCAGGACAAAAAAGACGGAGGTGAGAAGTAATGGTTGCAATACTCAGACGTGAGCTGAAGGCATACTTTGCCTCGCCCATCGGCTATATCTTTTTGGCGGTATTTGGGGTATTTGCAGGGCTGTTCTTCTTTGCCACCTGCCTCAGCACCCAAACCGCCAACATCGGCGCGGTGTTTTCCTCCATGTTCACCATCGTGCTGTTTTTAATCCCGATTCTGACCATGCGCCTGCTGAGTGAGGACCGCAAGCAGAAGACCGATCAAGCGCTGTTAACGGCGCCCATCTCGCTTTTTTCGCTTGTCATGGGCAAGTTTTTGGCGGCGCTTATCCTGTTTACCATCGCCCTTTCCGTTACCTTTGTTATGATGCTGGTACTAGCGGCACTTGGCTCGGTGGATTGGTCGGTATTCCTATCAAACTTCATCGGTATGCTGTTTTTGGCTGCCGCAATGATCTCAATTGGCATGTTTATCTCATCGCTGACCGAAAATCAGGTGATCGCGGCGGTGGGCGGCTTTGCTGCAATGCTCAGCCTATGGCTGTTTGATGGCGTTTCTGGGATGATAGGCAGCTCGGTTTTGCAGACCGTTCTTACCAGCCTTTCGGTTTCCCAGCGGTACAGCGACTTTACGAGGGGTCTGTTTGACGTGTCTAACGTATTGTTCTTTATCAGCATCATCGCGGCGTTTCTGTTCTTCACCATTCGGGTATTTGAGAAGAGGAGGTGGGGTTGATGAACAAGCTTAACGTAAAGGGCATCTTCCAAAACCGCCGGTTTAGGTACGGTAGCTTTGCGACACTGCTCACAGTCGGGTTTATCGCCATTTTAATCATCCTCAACATCATCGCGTCCCTTTTGGTGGATAAGCTGCCCCTTACACTCGACCTGACCTCCAACAACGCGTTCGGTCTTTCGCAGGAGAGCATCGACTTTTTAAAGGGGCTCGATCAGGACGTGGAGATTAAGGTGCTTGCTAAGAAAGAGGACTACCTCAACGCAAGCGACTACTATGCCCAGGCCATTACGGTACTGGACAACTACCAGAAATACTCCGACCGTATCAAGATTGACTACATCGACATCATAAAAGACCCGTCGATTGTTTCGCAGTACCCCGACCTGTCGCTTTCTTCCGGCAACATCCTGATTAAGAGCGACAAGCGGGCGAAAAAGATACTCGACTCCGACCTGTTTAACATCGAGATCGATTACAACTCGTACTCGCAGTACATCACCTCCTCCAAGGCGGAGCAGGTGCTCAGCTCCGCGATTGAGTACGTTACCGCAGAGCGCACCATACTGGTGAGCCTGATTACCGGCCATGACGAGCTGGAAAGCACGGGGCTTGCGGGTATCTTAACGCTGAACAACTACGACACCGTATCCCAAAAGATTCTAAGCGAGGATATTAACCCCGACGCGCAGATTGCCGTAATCAACGCGCCCAAGCGCGACTACACCGCCGAGGAGGTCAAACGCCTTGACCTGTTCCTTGATAACGGTGGCAAATACGGCAAGACACTCCTGTACTTTGCCGACAGCGACCAGCCCGAGCTACCAAACCTCGAGGCGTTCTTAGAGGAATGGGGCATCGACGTGGGCAAAGGCGTTGTGTACGAAACCAACAACAATATGCTTGCCTCCGCGCAGTACCCCTTCTATGCGTTTACCGAGTTTGCAAGCAACGATTACACCACCAAGATTGGTAACCGAGATCTCGGTGTGATGATGGCGTTTGGCAGACCGCTGACCGCACTGTTTGAGGGCAAGGGTGATAAGACTACCACAACGCTGCTGAGCTATTCGGCAACAAGCTACCTGTACCCCGCCGATGCAGCCGAAGGCTATACACCAAGCACAACCGATGAGCAGGGACCGTTTGGCGCACTCATTCGCAGCCAGAAGATGCGCTATGACGGCACCACGCCCTTAACCTCCAACCTGTTTGTGTTCTCAACCTCGGTTGCGGTGGACGAAAGCGTTACCTCAAGCACCGTAATGGGCAACGGGGAGTATGTGACCGAGATGCTTAACACCCTAAGCGACAAGGGCACAAGCCTAAACATTGTCTCTAAAACCGTAGGCTCCAACGAAATCAGCATCACGGCGGCACAGATTATTGTACTGGGGCTGTTGTTTATTATCCTGCTGCCCCTTGCGGTGCTTTCCGTAGGTATCGTGGTGTGGTTAAAGAGGAGAAATAAGTAATATGAGCAAAGGCAAGAAAAAGACAAACAAACGCACGGTGATGTTGCTGGCGGTGCTTGCGGCGATCCTGCTTTTGGGCGGCGCGCTTGCGTTTTTGCTGCTGTATGAAGGCGACGAAGGAGCCGAAACCTCCTCCATCACCCCGACGGTAACCGCAAAGTTTTTAATTACCGATAAAACGCAAGAGGACGTAAAGAGCTTTACGGTCCAAAACCCCGCCGGTACCTATACGATAACGGGACAGGGCGAGGACTACACCGTATCCTCCTTTGTCAACGCGACCGGCGAGACGATTACAGTTCCATCGAATGTGGTATTTAACAGCGCGGCGGTGGAGTTTGTTGTAAGCTCGCTGTTTACCGCCACGATGAACCAGGTGATTGAGGGCGGAGCGGATAACCTGACGCTGTACGGGCTGCAAAACCCTGCCGCCAAGGTGGACGTAAGCTACAAAGACGGCGCTACCGCGTCGTACTCAATCGGCAGCGCAGCGCCGGATGGCACCAATTATTATGTATATAACCCCCAGACCAAAGAGGTGGGGCTAGTCCCCACAAGCTCCCTTGCCAATGTGTTAAGCGCAAAGGAAGACTTTGTGGACAAGACGCTTGTGCCCACCAAGGAGGACGATACCATTGTCGTTACCAAGGCGGTGCTGGGGGGAACTGTTCGCCCCGAGCAGATAGCCATCGATGCGTTTACCGCCGAGGAGCTTGCCGCAGCCGCAGACAGTTCGCTGGTGCCAAGCAGCTATAAGATTACCGCCCCCAAGCAGTGGGATGCGGACACGAGCAAAACTGTCGCGATTACCGACGAGCTATGGGCCGCACAGGCTGATGGAGTTGTATCTATTGCCCCCACCGAGCAGCAGCTACAGGAGACCGGGCTTGCAGAGCCGTTTTCCACCCTGAGCATGACCTTTGGTGGAAAAACGGTAGAGCTAAAGCTCGGCAATAAGAATGCGGATGGCCTGTACTACTGCACAACCTCGCTCAACAACGCGGTGATGCTGGTGAGCGCAGACAAGATGGGCTGGGCAGAGTTCCAGGCGTTTGACCTGTACTACAAGCTGGTTGTCGTGCCCAACATTAAAACGGTATCCGCCGTGACGGTGGAGTTTGACGGTAAGCAGAACCGCTTTGTACTGACCCACGACGAAGAAGACAACCTGACGGTCACGATGGGTGGCAAGGAGATTAACGACGAGGTATTCCGCTCGTATTACCAGCTAGTCATCAGCGCAAAGGGCGAGTATGAGGCAGGCGAGATACCCGAAGGTGCTCCCGTGCAGATGAAGTTCACCTACGAGTATGTAGACAAATCAAAACCGAGTACCGTTGTGGAATTTGTCCGCCTAAACGACCGCCGCAGCGCGATCATTACCGACGGCGACATCGGCTTTGCTGTTCGCAGCCTGTATATCGACAAGGTAAAGAGCGCGCTGGACCAGGTGCTCGCGGGCGAAAAGGTCATTGTGACGTGGTAAGCCGAACATCCTAACAAAGAATAATTCTCATAAAACAAACGAGCCTGCGTAATGCAGGCTCGTTTTGCAGTATAAAATAGAAGAGGGAAACAATTTGAAATCGGCTTTAAAATGTGTTATCATCATACCAATATAAGTATGTTTAAGTGAGGGGCGATAATAATGAACAATGTAATAGGTTATCCTACCCTCGTCACAAAGCAAAGGTATACCGTGGCTTCTTTGTTTGCAGGGGCAGGCGGATTGGATATGGGGTTTGAAAAAGAGGGTTTTCGGGTTGTATGGGCAAACGATATCGACCCCGATGCGTGTAAAACACATCAGCTGTGGTCTAAAGCAGATGTTATTCAGGGAGACATATCCAAACTGGATTTTGATAGTATTCCGCATACCGATATTATTACCGGCGGGTTTCCCTGTCAGGGCTTTTCGCTGGCGGGGCCAAGAAAGCTAGATGACAAAAGAAATGTGCTGTATAAGTACTTTGTTAAACTTGTTGAGTTAAAACAGCCGCCTGTTTTTGTAGCGGAGAATGTAAAAGGGATTCTTACGTTAGGTGAAGGGGCTATTTTAGAGGCTATTATCGAAGATTTTTCGTCTCGGGGGTACTATGTAACCCCCAAACTGGTTAATGCCGCGGATTACGGGGTGCCACAGGACAGATGGCGCGTTATTATGATAGGTGTTCATAAATCGTTAGGCGTGAATCAGTTTTGCTTTTTAAACCCAACTGGACAAAGAATGACGCTGGCACAAGCCTTAGCTGATTTACCACAACCAAAATCCAGCGACATATGCCAAGGCGCATTTTCGCCTAGGTATATGAGCAGAAACAGAAAAAGGAACTGGAACGAGGTTTCCTATACGATACCGGCCATGAGCAAACAGGTGACGCTACACCCATCTTCACCAGACATGATAAAGCTGGGTGAGGATAAATGGATTTTTGGCAGCAGCACGAAAACCCGTAGGTTCAGCTGGCAAGAGGCCGCAGTGATTCAGACATTTCCCAAAGAGATGGAGTTTGAAGGGAACTTAACAAGTAAGTACAAGCAAATTGGTAATGCCGTCCCCGTTAAACTGGCACAGATGATAGCAAGGGATATAAAAGACCTGCTTGATAATCGGGTGATTTTTAATACAAGGGATGTGACATGGAACGGTGGCACAGCAAACAAAATGGGGTAAGGCGTTTGAGTACGCCTGCTTAAATGCGTTTTGGAGCAGGTTAAAAGACATACAGGATGTTGAGATAGTACAAACACCCGCACTTCAAACTGCGCGCAATTGTTACTATGAAGCAGACAGCGACATGATAGCTAAAATGGACGCCGCCGCAGAAGCCGCTACCCGTATGTTATTCAGGCTGGAGCCGCAGCTTGAAAACCCGAACAACAACACCCCCTTACTACTATCAGTACAAGAGGATAAGCAGGGGGTTGCCGGGGATGTTCGGGATGTACTGTGCATTCGAAGCCAAAACGACTGGGAGATAGGGCTATCCTGCAAGCACAATCATGATGCCGTTAAACACTCCAGACTGTCGCAAACCATAGATTTTGGCTCTTTATGGCTTGGAATCCCTTGTACAACGCAGTATTTTTTACGGATAAAGCCTGTCTTTGATCTTTTGAATGAATGGAAGGAACAGGGCATAAAGTGGCGTGACGTTAAGGATAAAGAAGAAACGGTGTACATGCCGATTCTAGATGCGTTTTGCGAGGAACTACGCCTTTTGGATACGCAAAATCCCGGTGAAGTACCGAGCAGGTTGCTTATGTATCTTTTGGGAAGAAAAGATTTCTACAAGATAATAACGGATGACAACAAGAAGATTACAAAGGTACAAGCCTTTAATATCTCTGGAACACTAAACAGGCAGTCTGGTACAGTGAAGCCGGAAAGAAGGGTGGAACGGCTGGTACCACCAACAAAAATCTTTAATATAAGCTATAAGGAGTCATCGCAGAACACCATATATGTGCATTGTGATAATGGGTGGTGGCTGTCTTTTCGGATACACAACGCGAGTACGTATGTGGAGCCGTCACTTAAGTTTGACGTTCAGTTAAAAGGGTCTCCCGTTTCGCTTTATACGCAAATTGAACCGTGGTAAAAGTAATAGTAGTATACAGCAAACCGAGCCTGCGCGATGCAGGCTCGGTTTGCTGTATCCACTTAGTTTTTGGGGAAGTACAGCTTCAGCGCATCTAGTATGGTCGGCTTCCAGATGCCGTAGTGGTCGATGCCTTCGTACTGCTTGCTGGTAAGCGCGAGACCGTTGTAGCCGCGCTCCTCGAGCAGGTCGCAAAACTCAAAAAACGGTTCGATATAGTCGGGGTAGTATTCGAACTCGCCGAGACTCATGTACAGCCTAACCGGCAGGTCGGTGGTCTTTGCGTGGTAGTCTTTTTCACGGTCAAAGATGTTTTTGCCATCATTATGCTCAAGCAGTGCAGGGCTTGCGACCACATAGCCCGAAAACACGTCTTGGGTAACGTCATCAAACATCGCGTACAGCGTAAAATAACCGCCATACGACGCCCCGCACAAGAAGCGGGTATCGGGGTCGGTGGCGTAGTTTGCGTCGATATACGAGACAACGTCCTCCACAATAAACGACAAGAAGGTGTCGGGAGCCTCTAAAAATTCCCGCACGCGGATGGACTCTAGGTCATAGCCCTCGGGGTAGCAGATGCCCACCATAATCACATCCGCCAAAACACCCTGTGACCACAGCGCACGGATGTCGTCGTACTCGCCACGTCTCCAGTTGCCGTCAGAAAGGTACAGCGTGGGGTAGCGTTTGGATTTGTCGTAGCTTGGGGGCAAAAGTACATCAAGGACAAAGGTGTCCCCAATTTCCCGGGAAAACACCGTAATCTGCGCGACATCGCCGACTAGGGTTTCGGATACAATCTCCATGCCGCCTTGTGACGGTAAGGAGGATGCAGTAGGCAAAGAAGCATTTGCCGAAGAAACGGGCTCGGATGAGGATAAGTCCTGTGCCGCGGGGAGGTTCGTGCAGGCAAACAGGGTAGCGCACAGCAAAATAAGCGCAAAAAGGCAAAAACGGGTTCTCATACTCTTTAGCCTCCTTGTAGGTTCAAGCGGCAGATGGCACCAGTGCACGCCGGACGGTGTGCTAGTTGGCGACACCCAACAACAAGCTACAAAGAGTGTACCAAAAAAGGAACAAAGTGTAAAGATGCGGAGCGATGTGTAAATAAACGGATTTTTACAATAATTAAAGCAACAGCGCGGACGATGCACCCGTCACGCAGGAACGCGTACAGCAAAGATGAAAAACAGTGCACCAACCCACTTGCTTTTGCAAAACTCGCTATCGGTAAAGCTACAGTTCAAGCGCCTGTAAAGCGGCAGTAAGCGGAACGCTCTTTACGCGGTGGGGCTTGTCAAACCGTCTGCCTTCCGAATCGGTGCGTATAATAAGGTCGCACGCGCCGCTTTTCCGCTGAAATACGCCTTGCTTTATCTGAACAAGGGCGATGTGGCAGGGCTTTACCGCAACGGTATGCAGAATAAACCCGCGGGAGTAGCGCAGCGTTAGCGTGCCGCCCTCAAACGAGAACCCCGCGGTCAGGTAATCGACGATTTTAAGCAGCAAAATCCAGCCCAGCGGAAAGCACGCCATCAACAGCACAAAGCGGGTCACGTCCCGCCATGCGGGCAAAAGGGTAACCGCCACCCAATATGCGGCAAACAGCGCCGCAAAGCGCAGCACAGAGGGGAATAGGTAGCGAAACCATGCGCCACGCGTCGGGCCAACCGTGCGGGTGTGTGGGCGAATGCCAGGCAGCAGCCCGCCCAGCGTTCCGGCAAGGTCGCGGCGCGTCGCCGAGGGGATGAGCACCGCCGCCTCGTTCTTGCCCTTGCCATAGCCGGTACAGCGGATGAACACGAGATAGATACGCAAAAGCCGCGTCATCACGCTCTGGCGGATGTCGAGGTAAAATACCTTATCCACGCTCACGCTATACAGCCGGCGTGTGACAAGCCCCGCGTGGATGGTGATTAGCGAGCCTGCCCGCGCGATGCGAAAGCGGGTGAGCCGTAAAAGGTTGCGCACAAAGCCGATAAACCAGCCCAAAAGCACAAGCAGCGCAAGCATTGCGGCAAGAGGGGGGACACCGTAGGTATACGCCGAGACCGCCTGCGAAGCCTCAGCAAGTAGGGTCAGTGCGCGTCCCTGCAGCTTTTCGCCCAAAAAATCCCCCGCGCGGGACAGGATGGTGGCCGCAAACACTACTCCCGCGAAGCTGTTGGACAAAAATGCCGCCAGTGCCGCAATATGCAGCGAGTGGGGAAAGAACACCCGTTTTGCCTTGCGAGAATCCGAACCCGCGCTCATGCGCGCCGAGAGCGCCGCTTCTGCGTCACGCCTGCGCACAATCAGCTCAAAGTCGTACCGACGCGTACCGCCGCCCGGGGTATCGGCGCGCAGCACAACCGCCCGAAAGGGCAGCAGCAACATTCGGTGTTCCACCGACATGGCACTGATGCTCTGCATCGGGATAAACATGGTCTGGTTGTAAAACAGCCCTTTCTTTAGGTACAGCCCCGTTTCGTCAAACCAAAACTCCACCAGTCGCCAGCGGATGGCGGCAACGCCGATGATAAAGAGCAAAACAAGGATATCAAACCACGCGCCCTGCGCCCATGCAATTAGCGTGCCCGCCCGAAGCGCGAGAAACAACCCGCGCGCAAACGGGATAACGAGCAGATACAGCGCGCGGGAGAGGTAGCTTGCGATTGCAACGGGGTGGGGGTGCAGTGTTTGCGTTTTCATTTAATAACACCAGCCTTATGAGATTGGTGTGGGGATGCGGTATTGTGGGGGACGGCGCGGGGTTTATGATATACCATCCGTTCCTAAATAGGGAGGGTTGGTTTGCGGACGCGCAATGCGCGCCCCTACTAATTGAGACGACAACCAGAAAATCGAGAACCAGAGAACCGAGAACCGTAGGTTCTCGCAATGCCAACCGCAGGTTGGCTATGCTATGCGTAGGGAACGGACTTGACCGTTCCGTTTGTCAATCAATTAACCCGCCTGTTTAAACTGGTCAGGGACGGAGCGACGAGGGCGTCGCTCCCTACGGCGTGCGGAAGCTTAGATAGAGCGAAAAACCGAAGGTTTTTGTAATGCCAACCGCAGGTTGGCTATGTCCCTCCACCCTCAAACAGCCCGGGCTGCAGGGTCTTTACACAGCTAAGCGCCGTTTCATCTAGCCCATACAGGGCAAGAGACGCGCCCGCGCTGCGAAACCGAACGGCGGAAAGCCGAAACATCGTGTCTACAACAGACCGCTCCACCGCGGCAAACTGAATATTCTTCGTGTACAGGTAACGACGGCTGTGGCTTATCACCCCGCTTGTAACCATCACATAGTCGTGGGTAATCTGGTAGCGCAGCCTGCGGCAGTAGGCGGGCAGATACCATGCAAACAATACCGAGAACCCGACCAGTACCGCCCCGGTACACCATTTCCACAGCGCATCCGAAAACAAAGAGAGCAGCGACAAGGCAAGGCAAACAAGGGTGGCTAACACGAACAACAGCAACCACCACGCGTACAACAGCCGAATACTTGGTCGCTGCTCGCTCATCCGCACGCCTCCTTTTGTTTGTTTCAGTCAGGGAATTGTGAGTGGGGATACCGAAGAACAGATACACCCTGCTCGAGATTAAGCCGTTGCCGCAGTGTAACTAGCTCTATTAGGATATTCAAAGCAAAACAGCCGCATGCAAACAAAGTTTGGTCGGCGTTATGCCCAAGTACAGTTATAGCAGGGTGAGCATGTTGAACATACACGTCCTAAAAAAGAACGATTTGCATTTTCGTTTGTGGTGTTTTATAATAAAGACTACCAAAACAACAGGATATACATTCTGTAATAAAGCAGTATGGATTTCGTCAGTATGGATTATGGGCTGCCGAGTAACCGGCAGACGCAGATTGCTTACGCCGCCCTGTGCCATTCTCTCGTATGAGACGATAGAAACGACACTACGAGCATCCTCATCACATCACGCATCAAAAAAGGAGAACCAACAATGAAACGTCTAATCGCTTTACTATTTGTTATTGCAGGCTTACTTGTTGCATGCGCGCCGCAGGCAGCGGATGGCAAGGATGACGTCTTTGCGCCGCCCCCCAAGCCAGAGGACGAGCAGGAATGGGAGCTTGTGACCCATGAGGTTAACTATTCCCCGGCGTACTACGTCATTGCCGATGCGGCGGCGGGCGGGCAGACCCGCGAGATTTTGCCCGAGCACACGCTGTACTTTGTAATAAAGGACCTGCTAAGCGAGCAGCCCGAGACTTCCGACACGGAGCAGGGGGATTTTACGATCCTTGCGTTTGAGGCAGACGGTAGCCAGAGCGCAGAGGTGCCTGCTATGCCTGAGCAGGGCGAGTGGTACGAGCAGGTGTACGCCCTGTACAACGCCGCTTTAACCGAGAAGTTGGTCGTGGGCATCGGCGAGCAAACCGATACGTTTTACTTTGAAACCCACAGTGCCGAGATCTATTACGCCACCCATGCGCTGCACCAAACCCTAGAGCAGGAGCCGATGAAAGAAAGCCCTGCCGAGACGCTGGGCTACACCGTTTCGTTTTACAACAACTACGGCTGCTGCCTAATGCCGTATACCGTCACGCAGAACGACACCCTGTCGGGCGACCAGCGGTACCTCGACGCGGGACTGTATGGGGCAATCAACGTCCTGTTTGCACATACCCACGGTGACGACTGCCTGCACCATTAAATGAGAAAGAGACGGGTCTTGCACCCGCCTCTTTTTTGTATCCGTATTGTAGGGGCAGGGGGCGCCGGGGCGCCCAAAGAATACGGCTGTCTAGCTACAGAACAGGTGACTGCCGATGCGCTTAATGACCGGTCGTGTGCGTATCCATTTGTTCGAGGTCTTGTCCGGGTTAAAGTAGTAGATGGCGCCGCCCGAGGGGTCCCATCCGTTTAGGGCGTCCTGCGCTGCGCGACGGGCACTCTCGGTCACTGCTTCTTTAATCTGCCCGTCGGTGATGGCGGTAAACGCGCCGGGCTGGTACACCACACCCGCCAGGGTATTTGGGAACGAGGGGTGCTTTACGCGGTTTAGCACACACGCGCCAACCGCAACCTGACCGTTGTACGGCTCGCCGCGCGCCTCTGCGGAGATGATGCGTGCAAGCAGCGCTTGGTCGTTGCTGCTAACGCTGGTACTGCCGCCTCCACCACTGCTTCCGCCGCTGCTACCCCCGCCGCTGCCGCCAGTGGGCAGACCGATTGCCTTGAGCGTTTGGGGACCTGCAATACCGTCAGCTGTGAGCCCGTTCTTTTGCTGGAACCAACGCACCGCTTTTTCGGTCTGATTGCCGTAGATGCCGTCAACCGAACCGTTGTAGTAGCCCCATTGCTTGAGCTTTGTTTGTATCTTCTTGACCTCATCCCCCCGCGAGCCCAGGCGCGAGAGTACCTCTACCGCCTCGGTCTCGAAGGCGGGCAGGTTGTAGGTGTACACCACCAGCGCGATGATGCAGAGATTGAGTGCGATAATAATGCCAATCTTGAGCATACTTATAATCTTGTTTTGCATGTGTTTTTCTTTCCTCCGCGTTCGATGGAATAAGGGGAACATAAACCATAGTAAAAGTTTTTCCACACACACACAAATTATCCCTATGCAAAATGACTTGTTGATGAAAACAATGCCGTGCATAGAAAAAAGGAGGAAATGGGTTTGCAGGTATTGGTTTTGACCGTTAAGCTATACGCGCCGTGGGTGCAGTCACTAAAGGAAAAGCGCATGGTGGTAAAAAGTCTGACCGCGCGGATGAAAAACCGCTTTAATGCCTCGGTGCGAGAAGCCGAGGAGCAGAACACCCACAAGACCGCCATAATAGAGCTTGCAGCCCTGTGCACCAGTAACGCCGAGGCGGATGGCTTAGAGGAGCAGATGATCGGGTTTATCGAGCAGAGCACCGATGCCGAAATAACCCTGACCAAGCGGGAGATGCGGTAGCGTCGTATCAAGGGAATGTGACTACTCGATATAGGTTGACTTATGTAGCAACCCTGTGTACTATATGTATTATAATGTAACTTGTGCTATATAGTGTAACTTCGCTTTGGTTTAAGCAGAGCAGAAGAGGGGAGAAGTCGCCCGATGAAGAACAAAGAGCTTGTTGAAAAAACAGGGGACCGCATAGGGCAGAATGTTGCACAGGTAGAACCGGCAAAAAATAAGCAAAGAATACGCCGATTGGTGATGGGGGTAGTGCTTGCGGTCGGTATTGCCTTACTTATTCTTGCTGCGACACAGATTTTTCCGCCAGAAAAACCCCCGCTGGGGCAAAGCGATTTGCCAATGCTGACAATCTCCGAGGGCGTTGTCGGTGGCTTGGGATTTGAAGGATACATGGCATACGATGCTTCGGAGCTTGTAAATAATAACCCCTGGGCAGATGGAGTAAAGGTTACCACACTGCCTGTTTTTGAAAATTTGCTGACCTATGACGAGATGGAACGCGTTCAAAACCCGGATTTTGACAGGATGCAGGAGCTACTTCTTGAGGTTGTAGGCAGGCTTGGTATCGATACAAGCGATGCCGATATTACCGACAACACTCCCGATAACGCCACGCAGGAGATCATAAAAGAGAAATTTGCAGCGGTAGGCGAGAAAGTGCCCGAGGGATACCTATCCCCCGACCAGGTTGTTTTTGAGGATAACGGCATAGAAGTAAACGTGGACGCGCGGATGACGGCCGTTATCTCGTTTGACCCTGCCGTGGCGCTTGCGGATAACATCCAGTTTAACAGCTGGGCTACATATGAACAGACCGCTGCAGCAGCACAGTACCTAAAGGAAGCGTATTCGCAGCTGATTGATATGAAAAATCCACAGGTGAATATCTATGGCGGAGACTATACGATATACGAGAAGCAGATGTATCACATTGAGTTCTTTGATGGCAGCGGGGATATTACCGACCAGATACTAAACTACAACTTTAATCGGGTGGCGTTTTATTGCAATGACGACGGAAAGCTATTTTTAGCAAGGGTCTTTAAGCCAGACCTAAGCCATAAGGTAGGCGAGTATCCGATTATCACAATCAATGAGGCAACACGGCTTCTTGAAAACGGCAACTACATTTCTACGATGATGGAGCAAATGCCCGGAGCAGAGCATGTAAAAAAAACGGAGCTTGTCTATAGAATGGGTAGAAACGCTCGCTATTTTATGCCGTATTATCGCTTTTATGTAGAACTACCCAGCATGCAAAGAGACACCAAACTTAAAACCTACGGCATATTCTACGTTCCCGCCGTTGAGGGAAGGTATATAACGAACATGCCATTGTGGAACGGAAGCTTTTAACTTGAGTTTCGTATTAACTTAATATAAAAATGCGCAGGACCGTGAGGGGATTCACGGTCCTGCGCATTTTAAGGAATGTATATGAGGAGGAGAGTAATTCGTCGTACCGGGTGTTCCAGTACAACTAAAGTATACAGCGTTTTCACGGAATTGTTGTGAAATAGCTGTTAACAATCGTTTAAATTGCAGAAAATATCAGGATAGTATTAGGAGAAAGCGCGAAAGTGCAAACAACCTGTTACTTCGAGCGGATGTAGTCGGCAATGGCGATCTCCTCACCGTTTTCAAGGTAAACGTGGGGTACGCGGCGGGAGATAAGGCATACCAGCTCGTAGCCGACGGTGTCTACCAGCGAGGCGAGGTCATCCGCTGTTACGCCCTCGGCGCCGAACACCGTAACTGCGTCGCCGGGCTTCACATTGGGGATGTCGGTGACGTCGAGCATCAGCTGGTCCATACACACCCGCCCGACCACCGGCGCAAGGTGCCCGTGGACGATCATCTTTGCGCGGCTAGAAAAGCCGCGCAGGTAGCCGTCGGCGTAACCGATGCACACCGACGCAATGGTGCGTTCACCCTCTGTGCGAAAGATGCGCCCATAGCTGATATCCTGCCCCGCGGGAACAGTCTTTACCTGGGAAATCACGGTCTTTAGGTCAAGGATCGGGATAAAGTTGCCCACCCCGTGCAGCGACGAGCTGGGGGCAAGCCCATATAGGATGATACCGGCGCGCACCATATCCAGATGCGCCTCGGGGTAGTTTAGGATACCCGCGCTGTTGCAGCAGTGCCGCCAGCGAAAGGGGATGCCCCGCGCATTTAGGGTATCGCACAGTGCGGTAAAGCGGGCAAGCTGCGCCTTGGTATAGGCAACCGCCTCGGGGTCGGGGTCGTCGGCGCATGAAAAATGGGTAAAGATGCCGGTGGCACTTAGCCCCGGCAGTACAGCGGCGGTAGCAACCTCGTCGGCGGTCTCAAGCCGGTCGCCAAGGCACACAAACCCGATGCGCGCCATGCCGGTGTCCACCTTCAGGTGCACATCCACCATCACACCCAGCCGCACCGCCTCGCGGGATAGAGCGGTTGCATAGTCGGGGCTGTACACTGTCTGCGTAATGCCCCAGTGAGCCAGCTCGGGCACGTAGTGTACGGGGGTGTCGCCAAAGATTAAGATGCCCGTCTCCTGCCCTATGCCCTTGCGGCGCAGCACCATCGCCTCGTCGATGTTGGACACGCCGAGCCATGCGGCACCGTTTTGCACAAGACGGCGCGCAATCATAATATCGCCGTGCCCGTAGGCATCCGCCTTTACAACGCCCATCAGTGCGCAGCCTGTGGGAATACGTCGGCGAATCTCCGCGACGTTGTGGTCAAGGGCGTTTAGGTTTACCGCCGCCCACGACCGCCGCAGATAGCCGTGCGAGTCCTGCATGCCGCTTGCGCTGATATCACAGATGTTTTGCATCACAAAAAAGCCTCCTGATTTTGTCAAAGACATGGGGGTACCCCACCTTATTTGTGTACGAGAAGCAGATACGCCCCCGCTGCGTTAACCGCCACCGAGACAAGCAGGGTGATTACGGCGGCGGGCATGGGTGCCGCGGCAAGTAGAATAAGCCCAGCAGCCAGAATGAAACCGCCGACCAGCAGCAGAAGCTTACCCACCCGCTTGTGCGTGGGGGATTTTCTATTATCTCGGTCTTGCTTCATAAAAGCAGCCCGCCTTTCAAAACGCATACACGCATGCGCCTCATCTTTTATCGGTGACGCGCTTTCTATGCGCCAAAGGTAGCCCAGTGAGAGAGAGGATAGAATGCCCCTAATAATTGTACGCTCAGTTTGCGGCGTATACGCCGTGGGGCGGTAGGGGAATAGAACTATACCCCTTATTATAACACTCCTAGTTGTCTACGCAAGAGAGAAAAACTGTCTATCGCTGCTGTAAAAGGGGGGTTGCCGTGCAGGGAGGATAAAAAGCACCAGACTGCCGACACAAGAAAATGATTACAGTGTTAATGTAACCGTCTACTCCTCAAGCAACAGCCGCAGCATGCGCTCGGGGCAGTCAAGAAACTGTTTGGTGAGTGCGTAATGAGCGGTCTGCTTGTAGGGGGTAAGGGTAAGCCCGTGCTCGGTCAGCTCGTATATTTCCGCGTCGGGGCAGGCAAGCAGGATGGGGGAGTGGGTGGCGATAATCAGCTGCGACGTTTTGGCAAGGTCGTAGATGCGCGCAAGCAGCGCAAGCTGGCTAGAGGGCGAGAGCGCAGCCTCCGGCTCGTCAAGCAGGTATAGCCCGTTTTCGCCAAAGCGGTTAAGTACAAGGGACAAAAAGCCCTCGCCGTGGGACTGCTCGTGCAGCGAACGCCCGCCGTAGTAGTCTATCAGGGGCGTAATCTCGTTTAGGCGGTCCACTTCACTGGCAACGTTGTAAAAGCTTTCGGCGCGCAGAAAAAAGCCGTCCTGCGGGCGGGTGACCCCGCGCGTAACGGACAGCGCCTTGTACAGCGGCGAGTGCGTCTCCTTCGACGCAAAGTCGAAGTTGCGGGTACCGCCCTCGGGGTTAAAGCCGCACGCCACGGCAATTGCTTCGAGCAGGGTGCTTTTTCCCGTGCCGTTTTCCCCCACAAAAAAGGTGACGCGCCCGGTAAACGAAAGCCCGCCTTGCAGAGCAAGCTGCCGCACCGCAGGCAGGGTAAATACGTAGCTGTTTTTCAGCTTCGCGTCCGGCTCTTTTAGGTGAACCGAGCGGATGTATAGGTCGCTGACGGGCATGAGATACCCTCTCTCTGTTAATAATCCGTGTGTGGAACAAGGAAACAGCAAACCACTCGATGTTTCATTTGCCTGAACGTCTGCTAAAATGCGGTGGATGGCACAGCAAAAACACTAGACGGGCAGACGATAATAGGGGATTCTTTTGTATTCTACAAAGCCCAATTTTTCGGCAAGCTTTCTGGAGCCGATATTGGTGGAATTACACGACCAAACCGGCTCTAGCCCCGCTGCAAGGCAAAAGTCAATTAGTGCCGAGCAGATGAGTGCGCCGTAGCCCATACCGTGATAATCCTTTGCCGTCTCAATGCCGATTTCAAGCTTGTTATCAAGAACAAACGAGGCAAACGCTGTAGAGGCGGGGATGTGGTTGTCAAGCATCAGGGTAAACCCGCCCCCGAATTGGTTGAAGTCATCATAGCTGTTCCAGAAGAATTTTGGAACCACACCGTCGTTTAGCGTGCAAAAGACCTCGCGGGAGGTTTTGACCACCGAATGCGTATGCGCGGGGCGGCTATGCTTGTAGGTCAGGTATTTATCCCTGCAAAACAGGTAGTTGATTCGTTGGGATTCTAAAACATAGCCGCTTTGCTCGTGCGAAAGGGCGGGGTAAGGTGCATTTGGGTTTACCTTGATTAAGCGGTCGCCGAGTAGCGCGTCAAGACTTGTGGCAAGCGTGTCGGGAACCCCCTGAAGCCATTCAATCTTGTCCCTGACACGGTTTGTATTGAGCAGATACGGCTTTAACTGACGGAAAAAGTCCGCGCTGCCGGTATCATCGTAAAGGAATGCCATGCCGTAGGGGTGCCTAATGTAAAACGCGCGGGGAGAAACCGCGTCATCGGCAAAGACCGTTCCGTCTACCCTGCCTTCCAAAACAGAACGGGCGAACAGGGTGTTGAGGTCGATTGCTTGGAGGGTGGGGAGCAAGGCATTAAAGTTCTCTTTTTTCAGTGTAAGCATAGTATAGCTCCTCGCTCAAGATAACCATATTATACCGCCACTTGTGCTTGCAGGCAAGCTACAACTAAAACGAAGATATCATGAAAAAACGCCCATCAAATGACGGGCGTTTGGTGATATAACTATTTACACATTAAACCGGAACAGCACCACGTCGCCGTCCTGCATCACGTATTCCTTGCCCTCTAGGCGTACCAGACCCTTTTCCTTTGCCGCAGCCATCGAGCCGCAGGCGGTCAGGTCGTCGAAGGAGACGATCTCGGCGCGGATAAAGCCGCGCTCAAAGTCGGTGTGTATCTTGCCTGCCGCCTGGGGTGCCTTGGTGCCGCGGGTAATCGTCCAGGCGCGCACTTCCTGCTTGCCGGCGGTCAGGTAGGAGATAAGCCCGAGCAATGCGTAGCATTCGCGGATTAAGCGGTCAAGCCCCGACTCGGTCAGCGTAAGCTCCTCTAAGAACAGCTGCTTTTCGTCCTTTGTCATGTCCGATATCTCCGCCTCGAGCTGGGCGCAGATGGGCAGCACGCCGGCGTTTTCCTCATTCGCGATACGGCATACCTCGGCGTAATGAGGGTTTTTGTCCAGTCCGCCCGAGAAGTCCTCTTCCGAAAGGTTCGCGGCGTAGATAATCGGCTTGTTGGAGAGCAGCGGGATGTCGGCGAGGATTGCCGCCTCGTCGCCCTCGCAGGGGAACGCACGGGCGGGCTTGCCGTCAGCTTCCATAAACGCGGACAGGCGCTGTAAAAAGTCGACCTCGGCGGCAAATTTCTTATCCGCCTTTGCCTGCTTCTGGCTGCGGTCGATGCGGCGGGCGAGCATCTCAAGGTCGGCGAACACCAGCTCGAGCGAGATGGTCTCAATATCCTTGCGCGGACCAATCTCACCGTCTACGTGGATGATGTTGTCGTCCTCAAAGCAGCGCACCACGTGTACGATGGCGTCGCACTCGCGGATGTTGGCAAGGAATTTGTTTCCGAGCCCCTCGCCCTTGGAGGCACCCTTCACAAGCCCCGCGATATCCACAAACTCGATGGCGGCGGGGGTGTATTTGTCGGGATTGTACATCGCGGCCAGCGCGTCCAGACGCTTATCCGGCACGGCGACGATGCCTACGTTCGGCTCTATGGTGCAAAACGGGTAGTTGGCGCTTTCCGCCCCCGCGTTGGTGATGGCGTTAAACAGCGTGCTTTTGCCGACATTCGGCAGACCGACGATACCTAGCTTCATATTGTTTTATGATCCTTTCGTGTTAAAGGCTATCTTTGTAACTTTGCAGACCGTATTTATTATATCGCAAAACAGGCTAAAAGCAAACCCTCCGCCGCGTTTCGTTTGCGGCGGAGGGTTTGGGGTTTATTTTACTGAAAATAATGGGGATTACTCCTCGCACTCGTCCGGCTGTTCATCCTCACGCCTTGATTGGGGCAGGGTAAACAACAGGGGAGCGGAGCGGGTGGGGGCTTGCGCGCCGCCGCCCGTCTCGGGGATGCCGGGGCGTTCGTTTGAAAGCGCCGTGGTGCTCAGCACATACTGCGAGCAGGAGGATTGCGAGAGGGTGATAAAGCCCGCCGCGTCCACAACGCCTGCCTGTCGGTATTCAAACGCCTTGTAGTCGGGGTTATAGTAATAATAGTACAGCGTCTTGCCAGCAAAGGCGGTGCCCACATTCACGCGGATGTTTGCCGTGCCGGGGAGCGCGCCGCTGTGTAAGAAGTCGAGAAGCATCACAAAGCCGGTACCCGCCAGGGGCTTTATGGTGTTGTAGCGGTCGCTTGCCCAGTTAAACAGCAGCGCAAAATCTACGCTTTTACCGCCAAGGCTTTGTCTCATCGAGCCGGCGGGGAAGGTGACGGTGTAGCCCGCACCGCGTATGATGACGGGGTTTGTTGCATTCTGGGCAATCAGGCTGTCTAGCTGCCGTGCGGTTAGGGTGGTTGCGTCGCCCGACAGGGTAACCGACGTGTGCCCGCTGCCGGTGTAGATGTCTTCGTCCTGCACGTAGCCCGAGCCGGTGCCCGTTCCGCCCGTTTCACCGGTTGAGCCGCCGCCCGAGGTCTTTTTGGCGGGGATGGTTACGGTCAGCTCGGCAGTGTCTGCCTCGGTGCTGTCTGAGGTTCTTGTGACCGTGAGTACCACGGTTACCGTTTTCGCCGTGGCGGGCGGGGTGATGGTGCCGCTTGTGGAAAGCGTGGCCGTATCGGGGGACACGCTCTTGATGGCGACGGTGTACCCTGCCGGAACGGTGGGCAGCGTGAGCGTTGTTGCGTTCGCTGCTGGTGCGGTGATTGCAGTGATTAACGCCGCGATTTCGCCTGCATTAAAGTCGGCACTTGTCCAGGTAATAGACACTGGTGCTGAAAGCGCGGAATGGAAGGCTGACTCGGTGGCGGGGTACACCACCTGGAAGGAATACGGGGTATTGAATGAAAGGTTGGTAAACTCGGGTGAATCGCGCCACGCGCCGCCGTTTACCAGGTACTTGGGCGAGCCGCTATCCGGCTCGACGGTGGCGGTTATGCCAAAGCCCGGCGTGAGGGTTCTTGATACCCTGCCAATACTCGGCGCGGCGGGGCGGGCGGGGAGTGCGACCGTTACTGCTGCGCTTGCCGGAATGTCGCCGTTTGCTTTGACACGCAGGTACAGGTCGGTGCCCACATAGCTTGTGATGCTGCCGCTGTTTGCAATGGCGGTGCCGGTGAAGTCGCTTGCGGTGTTAAGCTCTAGCGTGCTGCTGTTATACGTAACAGTTTCGTTTGTGTAACTGATGGTGACCGCACTTACTGTGGGGGTAGCGGGGCGGGTATAGACTGTTATGGTGGAAATGCCCGACGCAAGGTGGGTTGCAGTCTCGGGGAAGTACGCCCCGAAGCTGTACTGCGTGGCGGGGGTAAGGCTTGCAAATTCGTGACTATCCTGCCAGTCGCCCGAACCGACGCGGTACTGTGCGCCCGGAATTAGATTAAGGGTAACCCGGGTGTCGGTTTGCTCTGTGGTGAGTAAAGTGGGTGCGGCGGGTCCGTCCGCCTTGGTGACGGCAGACGTCGTATCGGTTAGGCTGCCGGCGTAGGGGGGTGCGGTTACGGAGACGGTAATCGTTTTTCCGATGTCGTCCTGCGTTAGGGTATATGTGCTTTCGGTCGCGTCGCTGATTACGGTACTGCCGCGTTTCCATTCATACACAAGGATGGCACCGGGCTGCGCGCCTGTGACGGTTGCCGTGAGGGTTTGACCGAACTTTGGCGTGCCTGTAATGGCGACGCTGCCCTCAAGGGTGGCGGTGAAGGCGCTCGGGTTTGTAAGCGCGTCTCCTTCATGGTAGTTCTCGTTACCTTTCAGGCGCACATGCAGATGACCTGCAGGGATGGCTACGTTGCCAACGCTGATGGGGTTAGCGGTCACATCGTTCCAGCTTACGCCGTTGTCGGTGGAGTATTCGTAGAACGAAACATTTGTCCTGTTTGATAGGAAGGTGAAACCGAAGGTGTCCTCGTCGTCGTCTACCACGGGGTCGGGGGGGTATTCTTGATAGGCCTTAGTTATTGTCATAGTCGCGTATGCGAACACCGAGCCGTGGGTGGTGTTTTGCAGTACACGTCCGACGACATAGTAGGTACCCGCGTTTACGGGTGCAGAGGTAGTAATGTTTATCATTGCCGCGCGGTCAGACGCGGAAGTACAATAAAAGTACAGGGGTTGCTCACTACCACCCAATTCGGGTGTTGCGGTCACCGTGCCCGCATATGGAATAGGTGAGCCGGTGTAGGTGGCGGTGTAAGACGAAAGACTGAACTCGCGGGCTAGCAAAAGCGGTAACGTGTTGCTGTTAATGGGTTCAATAAATATATCCGACGAATAATCAGTTCCGCTGTACTTGACGGAAATCTGGTGCAAAACCGTTGTCAGCCACAGGTACAGCTTGCCGTCCGGGTGGGTGGTAATCGAAGCATAATCAGCCGAATTGACCTTATACTCAACCGTTTCCTGCGTGGCAAGGCTGCCTGTGGTTACAGCTACGCAGTAAACGGGGCTTGTGCCATTGGTGGGTGTGGGGCTTGCGGTGCCGTTTGTCGCCTTTACCGAGCCGCCGGTGATGGTGATGGAGCCGAAGCTGCCGATAAAGCCCGCTCCAAGGTCTTTTGCTAAAGAGCTACCGCGCGTTGCAGTGACCGTACCGCCAGAAATTACAATGGTGCCTCCCGTACCATAGTAGCCGCCGCCGATTCCCGCGCCGTCCGCGCCGCCAGTTGCGGTAACGGTACCACCGGATATGGTGACGATACCGGACGAGGCATTAGAGCCGCCGCCAATGCCCGCGCTGTTCTGGCCGCCGTTTGCGGTGACGTTGCCGCCGGATATGGTTACGCTGCTACCGATGCCAGAATTGCCGCCGCCGATGCCCGCGCCGTTGTTGCCGCCGGTCGCGACTACCGTGCCGCCCGATATGGACACGCTGCCGCTATCGCTGGTGCAGTACGCGCCGTTGCCAATGCCCGGGGCGTCACCCCCGCCGTTTGCGGTAATGGTACCGCCCGATATGGTGACGATGCCCGCCGCGCCATAAGAGCCGCCGCCGATGCCCGCTGCGCAGGTGCCGCCGGTTGCGTTAACAACAGTGGTGTCGCCTGAAATGGTAATGGATGCGACGGTGCCGTTCTGCCCGCCGCCGATGCCCGCGCCGTTGCCCGCGCCGGTTGCGGTGATATTGCCGCCTGTGATGGAAATGGCAATCCCGGCGCTTTGGTAGCCGCCGCCAATACCCGCGCCGTTATAACCAGTGTCTCTTGCCGTTACGGTGCCGCCGGTTATGGTAATGCTGCCGCCGGTACCGCTGCTACCGCCGCCAATACCCGCCGCATAGCCGCCGCTTGTCGCATTAACAATACCGTCGGTTATTAAAATGGTGCCTGCACCGCCGTTGTAGCCGCCGCCGATACCCGCGCCGCCGCCAACGCCCGTAGCGGTAACAGTGCCGCCGTTAATGGTAATAGAACCACCCGCACCGCCAAAGCCGCCGCCGATGCCCGCCGCCATATTGCCGCCGGTTGCGGTAACCGTACCGCCGTTTACGGAGATGGCACCCGTCGTGCTGCCGATTGTGCCGCCGATGCCCGTGCCGTTATTGCCTCCCGTGGCATTCAGCGAGCCGGCGCTTTCTTCCGTAATCACGAGTATAGCGCCACTTGGCACCTGTACGCCCGCGCGGCCTGCTCCGCTTTTTAAAGTATTAACCCCCGTAAGCGTCAGGTTTACCGTGCTGCCTGTGCCCACTGAAAGGGCAGTTTTTGAGAGAGAGGAAACGTCGATGTCTACGCCGTCGAGCGTGAGGTTCACATCGCCCGTTATGTTCGGGTTTACCGTAATGGTATTGCTGGTTGTCGTGCCCATTACGGTGTAGTCGCCTGCCTGGGTAATGGTGACGTTGCCGTTTGAAACAACTAAAACCGTGTTGTTTACGGCAGAACCAGGGGTCTTTGTATATGTAGTACTGTTGCCGACCGTGTCGGTAACGGTAAGAACCACGCTGCGGTTTGTGGCATTAATGCTGCCTGCCACTATGGTGTAGCTCGCCGTCCAAGTGCCAGAAGCGTTGGTCGCGCTTACCGCAGCCCCACCGCCGAATGCGGTAAAATCTGCGGTGACGGTAGCGATGTCGTTATTGTCATCCCCGGCTGCCGTGTTATTCCATGTGACGGTGATGGTGTCGCCCGTTATGAACAGCCCGCCCGGACCGGTTGCACCGCTTACGGCAACGTTACCCGTAGTGACGGTGGGTAAGTTGTTATCCACCGTCACGTTTGTCGTATCGGCGGTGGTGGTCGTGTTGCCGCAGTTATCCGTTGCGGTAACGCTAATGTTGCGGTTCGATACATTGTTGATGCTGCCCGAAGCGATGGTGTATTGCGCCGTCCAAGTGCCGTCGCTGTTGGTTGCGTTTACCGCAGTGCCCCCGCCGAACTGGCTGAAGTTTACGGTGACGGCGGCAATGTCGCTGTTGTTGTCGCCGCCTGCCGTGTTATTCCATGTGACGGTGACGGTGTCGCCTACTTTAAACGCGCCGCCGTTGCCGGTTGCCCCGTTAATGGAGATTGTTCCGTCGGTGACAGTGGGTGCAACGTTATCCACGTTGGCGTTTGATGTGCCGGTGGCAGTGGCAGTACGGCTTTGGTTGTCGGTTGCCGTTACGCTCACGTTGCAGTTAGTGGCGTTGTTGATGCTGCCTGCCACGAGGGTATGCGTCGCAGTCCAGGTGCCGGAGCTGTTGGTCGCCACTACCGCACTATCCCCGCCAAACGCGGTGAAATCCATGGTGACGGCGGTGATATTACTGTTGTTGTCGCCACCTGCCGTGTTGTTCCACGTCGCAGTGACGGTGTTGCCGACAATAAACGCGCCGCCCGTGCCAGTGCCGCCGCTCAGCGAGATATTCGCGGGGGTCACAGAGGGACCGGCGACAGCCGTTGCGGTGTTTGTGCCTGTTGTAACCGTAACGCTTGCAGTATAGGTCTTACTACCCGCCACAATCGAAAGGTTGTGTGCACCCGTGGGAAGCCACAGGTACAGCTTGCCGCTAGCGTCGGTGACAGCGTTGAAAGACGCGCCGTCGTCCACCGTGTAGGTGACAGGGGTATTGGAGGGTCCCCCCGAAAGGGCAACCTCGGTTTTGTATACCGGGGTGGTGCCGTTGGTGGGCGCGGGGGTTATGTTGTTTGCTTTTACTGAGCCGCCGTTGATGGTGATGCCGCTGCCGCCCGAGCTACTGCCGATATCGGGCGCACCGCTGCCGCCGCCGCTTGCGTTGATGTACCCACCACCTATTGAGATAGTGCCGACTTGTCCGCCCGAGTCATCGCCGATGGCAGGCGCACCGCTGCCGCCGGTGACCGTCAGGGTGCCGGTGCTTTCGGGTGTGATGTTGAGCGTAGCAATCTGAGGTACATAGATGCCCGCATAAGTTGAATCGCCGGTAATGGTGTTGTTGCCCAACAGCGTTAAGTTTACTGTTGCGGCAGCATTAATACAAAGGGGGTTAAAGGACGAGCCGCCTTGAGTAATCGATACGCCTTGAAGTGTGAGGTTAATAATACCCTCAGTCTGTATCAAGATGATACTTCCATTGCTGGTACCAGTGACAACGTAGTCGCCCGCGGCATCAATATAAAGATCCCCACTACTGATATTATGGCTCTCTGCCGCGTGCAGCGTAGGCATTACCCCCAGGGGTGCGCCGGTAGTGATTAGCCCGAGCATCAGGCACAGGCTTAAAAAAACCGATACCATGCGGTTTAAAACTGTCTTTCTCATCTTTTTTCCTCCTGCTAGCTTTTATCTTTTCTTTGTAATACGGTTCTAAGATAATAGTAAAGGGATAAGCCGTATTCGCGTTGATACCGCCTCGGTAAAGGGGATACCCTTGCGCCTAGAACTCAGTTGTGTTTAAAGACACGGTGCACAATAATTAGGGAACATTTGGTTATGGTGACCTTAGTCATTACATAGAACCATTATAACTGATGATGCAAAAATTATCAATAAAAATACAGAAACATGGGGAAAAACCAAACCCCTCTATTATTCAGAGGGGTTTGGTAGAAGTCTGAGCAGAGCGTAGGTTTTCAGAATGCCAACCAAGCTAATTAGAACTGAAAACCGTAGGTTTTCGAAATGCCAAGCGTCAGGGTGGCTATGTGTATGGAACGGTCTCCGATTTTTCCGCCGTCCCAGAATTCCCATTGATGGCGGTTAAGCACGCATGATTCTTATTGATAAAGAAAATACCGTCACCCATTTGTTGTAGAATAATGGTAATGTATGTGATATAATTGGTAATATCCTGTATAAATTGAAGAATTGACATGCTGTTAGGGCACACATGAAATAGTAATTTGAAGCTACAATAACATGAATTTTGATTTCGCAACACTATTTTATAGAAGAAACAATATAAAGGAAGGTGTTAATTATGAAAAAGAGCTTAATATTGTTATTTGCAATAATTGTAGTTGTTCTTTTTCCATCTTGCTCTAGTTATAAAAAATATACTTTAACTTCATTAGATGGAGCTTTTACTCCAATAACGTGTACAATAGAAATACCAAAGAATTACTCACTAGAAAAATGGGATGATTGTCCATATGCACTACCATGGCAAAAGTACTATCGAATTTATCCGATAGACAAATTGAATTACTCGGATTCACTTGTACAATTAATGATTGAATGTAAGACTGAAGATTTACTAAATATTGATATTGAAGAATTAAAACAAGCAAATCCAACGGTTTCTGATTTAAAAAGTGAAATCATTTCCCAGGGCAATATTATATCATCAGAAGATATGTTGTCTAATGGATTTAATGCATTTTCCATTCATTATAAAAGAGATGATTTCTTGGATGCTCAGTTTATTGAATTTTTTGTTTCAAATAATAAGCAAACAGATAATGATTATTTTGGAGTTCTTATTTGGGGGATATATAAGGATAATGAAGAAAAAGAGCAAATATTAAGTTTAATAAACAGCTTAAAAATACTAGAATAAATTAACGCTATGTGTAGGGAACGGTCTTGACCGTTCCGCCGCCCCCACCAATTCTTTCGAAAAAATGGCGTTCCCACGTCCCGTTTACCCGTCAACCGACGGTTAACCACAGACAAATACCAATTACCGCCAACGGTTTCCGATGCTTACTATATTTGACGGTGCCATGACATGAATAATAATTTTGCAATACTATTTTATAGGAGAACCAATATAAAGGAAGAGGTTAATTATGAAAACTTTAAAGATCTTGGTTGTTCTTATATGTATAGTTTTACTTTTAACTTCATGTTCTGATTCTGGCGTTATAACGTTTTCCTCAGACGAAAGTGCTTTGATACCAATCAAATGCACTGTTAATATACTAAAACAGTATAAAGTCTCTGAAAATAGTGATTATCCTTATGCTTATTCTTGGGATAAGTATTTTAGCGCATATACAGAATCAAGCAACGATAAAACTGAAACTAAAAAATTAGTTTCAGTTTTAACCATTCGTGTTTTGTATAAGAACAATGAAGTAAAAGAGTTAAGTTTACAAGAATATGAAAGAATATACCTCACTACTGATGATTTGAAGAGTGGGCTTTTAAAAATTGTCGATTTAAATGACACCAAGGATTTAACTTCAAATGGATATGAAGCTTTTTTACTGGATTATAAAAGCGAAAGTAGCGATAATAATTTATTAGAATTCTTTGTTTCAAATAATAAGATAACAGAAGATGATTATTTTGGCATAACTATCTTTGGACCCTATAGTAACGAGGAAGAAAAGCAGATGATATTGGACGCGATAGATAGCTTAAAAATACAAGTGGGGTGACACTCAGCGATAACGAATTACCAAAAATCAAGAATCATACAGTCATAGAGAGTGTACCAGAATAGTCAGGAGTGGTGTTACATATGAAGAAATTTATGGCTGCCCTTTCAACCTGTATACTGATGTTTTCCCTCTGCGCCTGTTCCACAGGTGCCGACAGTATCCCCACCTCAACAAGCGAGGAATCACCCTCTCCAAGCAGCACAGCTATACCCGAAAGCAGCGAGGTTTCCTCAACCAAGGGTACCGCTCCCGACTATAAAAACTCCCCCAATTTTCTACCTGTAGGCAGTATGGAATTCACCGTTATCGATAATACTGCGGCTCCAGAATTTGAGGGGAAAGCGGTAGAAGTAAACGAAGATTACTTTACCTCTTTAGAGGCAGCACTTACCAAAGAAAAAATGAGCAAATTGAATAAAGAACAAGAAATACAGGGCTTGCAGATTTCCCCTAACGGAAAAAATTATGCCTATTTCTTAATAACCTATATACCGGACGAGAATACAGGGGAAGTAACATACATTGATGAGTATTCCGAGCCTCGTATGGTTAAAAGCGTGCAGTTAATCGTTGAGTGTGCCGGCAAAACAAAGGAATTTTGGCGCGCAGATAACTACTTAATGGAATACCCGTTATATTATGTGTTGATGTGGTTGGATAACGAATATATCAGCTGGAGCACAGAAGGTATTCATATTTATAATGTTAATAGCGGTGATTCATTTAAAATAACGTTACCCGAATTCATAAAAAAGAAAAAAGAATTAAATGGTGTTTCTCCTTATGGTGGAATAGAGGAAGTATATGAATCTAAAAATGGCATAGCTCCTTTCCTTGGAAAGCTTCGTGAAAACAATGAAGAAGAATCGTACTCCCATTATTATCTATGTTTTTATAACCTGAAAGAAAAGCGATGGCTGGAAAACTATATTCATTTCACAGAGTTTGAATACTCGGAGTTCTTTCACATCACTTGGTCTGAACAAACCGATGATCTTCTGTTATTACTTGAGAATAACAACAACAAAGGGTACACATTTTACGTGTGGAAATATAATCCTTTCACCAACCAGAGAGTTGAGGTTAAGGCGCTGAAAAGTAGTTCTGACCAAATGTGGATTGCGGCATTCAGTGACGACATGATAATATGGGGCTCGTATACAAGAAGACCGGATAGAACTTTTTTGTATGATTATGTAAACGATCAGTGGATTTGTTATGTCAACGGTTATGGTGATTACCACAAAAACAATGATTCACTTTACATAGTAGAAGAAGTTATAGACGACAGGCCCCAATATATTGGTGACGACATTTTAGTTTATGATCTTAAGAACAAGATTAAGTATTATTACTTAACACCCAGAACGTCAAATAATTAGTATATCCGGCGCGAGCGCATATGTATAAATCTGAGGGGCAGAGGGTGAAAACCCTCTGCCCCTCAATTTACATCACTTCAAAAACTTCTCAATAATAAACCGCGGGCGTTGTTTCACCTCGCTGTAGATCTTGCCGATGTATTGCCCGACGATGCCAAGGCAGATCAGCTGCACCCCGCCCAAAAACCACAGCGACACGATGGTAGATGTCCAGCCGCTCACCGCGTACCCCAGCAGGTAAGAAATAAGCGCATAGATAGCGGCAAGAATACTCAGCACAAAGATGACAAACCCCACCCCGGTAATCAGCGAAAGGGGCTTTACGCTAAACGATGTAATGCCGTCAAACGCAAACGCCAGCATCTTTTTCAGCGGATACTTCGACTCGCCCGCAAACCGCTCCTCCCGCACATAGCTGACGGTGGCAAACTTGTAGCCCACCAGCGGCACCATCCCGCGTAAGAATAGGTTCACTTCGCGAAACTCCGCCAGCGCGTCGAGTGCCCGCTTGCTCATTAGGCGGTAGTCGGCGTGGTTGTACACCACCTGCGTGCCCATCGCCTGCATTAGGCGGTAAAAGCCTTGTGCGGTGAAGCGTTTAAAGAAGGTGTCCTTCTCGCGGCTTTCGCGCACGCCGTACACCACGTCGCACCCCTCCTCAAAGCGGGTGAGCATCTCGTCCACGGCGTTGATGTCGTCCTGCAGGTCGGCGTCCAGCGACACCACGCAGTCCGCGTATTCCTTGGCAGTCATCAGCCCCGCCAGCAGCGCGTTTTGGTGCCCGCGGTTACGCGAAAGCTTCAGCCCGAGGATGTGCCCGTCTGCGGCGTGGTAGTCCTCAATTTGCTGCCAGGTGGTGTCTTTGCTGCCGTCGTCTACAAATAGGACGCGGCTTGCATCGGACACCTTGCCGCTTTGTATCAGGCTGTGCAGCTTTTGTAAAAAACGCTTGCTGCTCTCGGGCAGAACCTCCTGCTCGTTATAACACGGAACAACAAGGTATAGTGTTGTCATAATATGCAGTTCTTCTCTCTTTTATTTTATGTTGTCGCCCGGCTCGTCGCCGCCCACAATGAACGCCTCGTCGCTTGACATCATTCGCCTAAGGCGCTGCCCTAGCGTCTTCTCGTCGCCCTGCGTTTTTTCGTCGCTAGGCGTCTTTTCGTCACCAAGCGGTGCGCTGTCTGACGGGAAGAAGCCTGCTTTTACCTCGGGCTTCTCGCCGCTTTGGGTGTTCTCTCTGCGCGAAAGGCTCTCAAAGCCGCGCCGCTCGTCCGTCTGCGCAGCAGCCGCTCCCGCGAAAACCGCCGTAAGCACCGGCTCGGCATCGGGCATCGGGATGGGCGCGGGTGCGGAGATATCCGCAGCCTTTGGCGTAAACCGTTCTGCCGCGCTCAGCGCGTGGTAGCGTCCGGTACGCAGGGATATCGGTGGCTCTTTGTCCGCCGAGAAGTAGGGCTGTCCGCCCTCGCCGAGCGGCTCGACGGCAAGGTCGGGCATCTCGTCGTCGATGTACAGCGCAAGCTGATCCCCAACCACGGGGGGCGTTACGGGGTCGTCCTGCCGTCCGCGGTCATCGGGCGGGGGAGGTCCGTTTCTGCGGCGAACGAGAAAGATGATGAGCAGATACACGAAAAGCACGAGCAGTGCGCCGAGTGAGATTAGTCCGCCTTCTTTCAGCCCCGGGGGGTTATACTCAAAGCGGATGACGTTCTCGCCTTTGGGGGCGCGCACCGCCATAAAGCCGATGTTCACCCGCTCGATGTCGGCAGGCTCGCCGTTAATATACGCGGTAAAGCCTTCGTCATACGGCACCGAGAAGAACACCAGGCTTTCCTTTGCTAGGTTAATGCCGGCCGTAAAGCCGTAGTTGTCAAACGCAAAGTAGTGGGCACTTTGTGCCAACCGCGCCGCGCTGTCCTCGGCAAACTGTTCCTCGTCGAGTGACGAGACCTCGGTATCGTCGGCGTGGGTGAGAATATCGAGATGGCGGTCGGCGGTCTCCCAGTCTAGGTACACCGCGTGCACCAGCAGGTTGCCGCGCTTTAAGGTTGTGGTTGCCTCAAACTGTGTCTCATCCACATAGCTGTCGTACGCAAAACCCATGGGGATGTAGTTTTCGTTTTCGTAGATCTCGTAGCCGTTTTGGGTATCGTGGTAGCGGTACCCGGGCATCCCGAACTCGCGCTCCCCATCGGTGTTTACAAATAGCCAGCGCACCGAAAGCAGCGAGCGCAGCGCGTAGTATTTGGTCTCGGGTCGCGAGCCCACCGCGCGCTCTACCCCTACCTCGGGGTAGAACTCCATCACCGATGCGGGCACGATGGAATGAAACGCCTGAATAGAGGGCATGTGCCAGAACATCGACTGGTTGTCCATGCCGTCGTATACGTCGGTGCGAAAGAACTGGTTCTCAGTCTCGGGCAGGTCAAAGTTATCGCGCGCCTCTAGTGCGGTGTCGATGATGTAGCTGGTAGAGTAGGAATGGGTTTTGCCAAGCCCCACAAACATCATGCCATAGGCGCAGGAGATTACACACGCGGTAATCAGTGCGTAGCGCGGCAGCTTGGGATGGTTTTTATACCCTTTAAACAGTATTGCCATCAAAACGATGCACAATACCGCAACACCCACGTACAGCCAAAACCGTCCCGGATATGCCTCTAGCCCGATGGTGTATTCCTCGCCGTCCTTCACTGGCATCAGCCCGATGGCAATGGCGATGAGCACCGTAACCACACCTGCACCCTTAATGCCCGCTACAATGTCGCAATCCTTATCCTCAAACGCCATCACAGAGGCAAGGGCAAGAAACAGGATGGGCATATAAAACCAGCGGGCGTAGTAGCTGCTGTTAAACAAAAAGAACGCGCTGTTTAAGATAGGCACAAGCGCAAACACAAGGCTTACAAGAATAATCTGCTTTACAAAATGACCACGCTTTGCCCGCATAAACGCAAACACGCCACACATACCGGCAAGGGGTAGCCAACCCGCCACCGACGACCATTTGACGTTGCCATCGGGGAAGAAGTTCGGGCGGCTGGGCAGGTCGGGCGGGAAGAAGAAGGTTTGCAAAATCGCGCCGTAACGCTGAACATTGCTGTAGAGTAAGCCGTTCCAACCGTTAAAGGTGTCGCCCACCCGCGGGTTATCGAGTATGGCAAGCGCCGCCGGTACCAGCAGCACCGCCGAGAGCAGTACGCCGAGCACCGCCTCCAGCGCAAGGGTGAAAAATCGTCTAGGCGTCAGCCTATATGCGCCACCCGCTACGCGGATGATGAAGTAGATGATGACAAATACCGCCTGCCCCGCAAAGAAGAAGTAGTTGGAGACGGCGCACAAGAACACCGACAGCGCAAAGAAGCCGCGGCGGTCGTTTTGCAGGTGCTCCTCGAGCGAGATAAGCAGCAGCGGAAAGAACGCAATCGCCTCGTGGAAGTGGTTAAAAAAGATGTTGTATACCGAAAAGCCCGAAAAGGCGTATAGAACGGCACCCATCAGGGCGTAGTCCTTATTCTTTACAAATCGGGTGATAAAGCCGTAACCGGTCAGCGTGATGGTCGCGAACTTTAAGCACAGCAGCGGCGCCATCAGGTAGGGTACCGCCACGGTGGGCAACGGCAGCGTCAGCCAGAAGTATGGGCTGCCCAGCAGGTAAAAGCTGTACGAGCCGATGAAGTTTACGCCAAGGTCGGTGTACTCGTTCCAGAACACCGCGCCGCTTCTTACCGCCTCGTGCGCCAGCTTGTAAAACGGTATCTGCTGCACGTTGAAGTCGCCGAAAAAGAAGAAGTAGCCCCTGTCGTAGATGACATACGGCAAAAACATGACCACCGCTATCAGCAGACCGATTAAAAACGCCTGCTTGTACCGTTCCTGTGAGGTTAAAATCCCTGCCTTTTTCATCGCATGTACCTCGCTTGTTGTTATTGGTACGCCCATTATCCGGCAGATGGGGCGAATGATTACCCAAGTTATATCTTGATTGATTATACCACTTTAAAAAAACAGTGGCAATAAAAAGGGGGTTTTATCCCTCGCCGCGCAAAATAATGCGAATAATTTCATGGTAACCCTTTTTTCTGCTTGAGTGCCTGTCCCCACACAAGGCACAAAACCCTACTTAAAACCGCAATAAGTGTTTGCTTGTACGCAAAAAACAGGAGCCGCAAAAGAGCGACCCCTGCCTTTTTATTGGGTTATTACAGGGTAAGCATGGGTACGCTTAGCATGGTGATAAACGCGTACATCAGTGCCACAAACGACACGCCCGCAACCGCAAGCCGTGTGCCTTTTCCGTCAAACGTGTTGACAACGCCCAGCATAAACAGCACCACGGCGTAAATAACCGTCGTTAACCCCAGCTTATCGCCTAAGCTGTTGTCCTTTTGACCGTCGGCTATCATGTCGTTGCCCTCCTGGTACAGGGCGCTTGCCTCTTCGTAGTAGCTCTCTACCAGTCCTTCCATCTCAAAGGGGGAAGCATACTCGGTCTGCTCGTCCGACCACTCGATGGCTGCCGCCAGGTCGTCGCTTACGTTGTTAGAGTACATCTCATCGAGCTTCCACGAAAGACGCTCTGCCTCCTGTGTGTCGTTGTTCTGCTCCGCAAAGGTAAGGTCGATGCGCAGGTCATTAACCTCGTTATACAGGCTCATATCCGCAGAAAGCTGCTGCGATGCCTCGGTAAACATCGCGTTTGCTTCGCCCACGATGGCGGAGCCCTTGGTATACTTGGTTGCCTGATTTCCGCCATACAGGCTTGCCTGCCACGATGCGTATGCCGTCAGCACCGCGGTGATACCTAGTACGATGGCGATTACGATCTCAAACACCTTGTCAAACTTCTCGCTCTTTAAAAAACTCATGTCTCTTTCTCCTTAAATTGTCTTTTTGCTTCGCTAGGGCATATTGTTACACCGCTTTACTCGGAGTAGACCTCTACCTCAACAAAATCGGTGTACCACACGTTCATCTGGGTATCTACCACCGCAAACCCGTACAGGTAGTCTCCGTCGTCCGCTTCGTAGCGGGTAAGCTGGAGCGGACCCGACACGGTAAACTCCTCGCCCTCATACCAGCCGGTTTCGTCCATATCCTCAGGCACTACCGCCCCGTCGTCGTAAAACAGCTCGTAGTAGTAGTATAGCGCCAGCTTGTCGCCGTCCTTAACCTGTATCATGTTCTTGGCGGGCATGTCGTAGGTGTCGCTGTTGTTGGGCACCGCCCCAAGGATGATGCCGTCGGGGTAGGAGTCGCTGTACAACGCAATTAGATCCACGTCCTGTCCGTTTAGTCGCGCGGGGATGGCGTAACGAGTGCCGCGGCTGGAGGAATCGATCTCATACAGGCACGCCCAATAATCGTTAAGCGCCGTCCAGTAGCCGTCAAATTCGGTCAGCACCGTGCCGTCGGGGGCGATATCGACCTTGCTGCTTTCGCCGAGCTGTATGTAGTTGTACACCCCGTCCGCTACCTCTTCCTCAAGCTGCCACACGGTAAAGTATATCTCGTAGATGTCGGCGAGCTCCTCGGGCGAGAGCACAATCTGATAGTTCCCATCATCGTTTTGTACCGGAGCACTGCCCGCGACCTCAATGTTTGAAATGGCGCTGCCCGTTAGAATATTGGTAAAATCGATGATGAAGTTCGTGTAGTCGGGTAAAACCCCAATCCCCTTATACACATTCACGTAATCGGGCGCATCATCTTTAGACGCAAACGGAAAGTATACCGAAAGCCCCGACGTATTCTCCTGGTTTTGTGAATGCACGTTGTACTCCACCGCATTTGTAATTGCGTTTTGCAGCTCGAGTGCCTGGTCTGGCACAACGTCACTCATCTGCTGTGCCAGATGGGCAACGTCAATCATGTCGGTTTCGCCGCCATGTGCACCCATATCGCCAAACGATCGGGTCTTGCCCCTTGCCTTTGCGATGGTACTGTACTGCCCGTCCGCCAGAGCTTCCCCTGCCTGCAGGGCAAACAGGTCAAACGCCTCTGCCGCCTCTGCCACACGGTCAAGGTTTATCACCGAAAGCGTGGTGCTTTCGTCGGGCAGGTTCAGCTCGTAAAATTCGTGGAAGTAATCGCAGATCAGGACGCCCAACTCTTTGCCGCTCATGTCGGGGTTCTCACCAAGGTCGCGCAAAAAGGTGTAGTCCCACCCGTAGCCCGGCTCAAGGTCCTCCGAGGCAATTAGGTAGCGTGCATAGGGGCTTACCACACAGGCGGTCTCCAGCGTCGCCATCAGACACGCGTCAAAGCCGATAAACTCCATCCGCTCGTTTGCCGCCTGCGAGCTTGCAAGCGCGGACGCAAGCTCAGAAAGGGTGAGCGAGTCGTAGTCAAACAGCTCGTCTACGCCGTAGCCCATCACCGAGCCGCCGCCGTGGTTCCACAGAATAACCCCCTGCTTCTGTGCAGGGAACATGGTATAGCCAAAGTTGAGAAAGCCCGCCAACAGCGCGGGGTCTCCGATGTTGTACTCGCCCAGCTCACCAATTGGTACAAGTCCGCCGCCGCTGATATAATACATCGAGCAGCCGGAGCTTATCGCATCGTTCTGCCACTGGTTCGTGCCGCCCGTAAGGATGACGACGTTGACGTTTTGCTCGTCAAACCCGCTCTCTAGCATCTCAATAAGGTCGTCGGTCGCCATGCCGCCGTCACTCTCAAGGTCCGAGCCGTTTAGCATCACCATCACGGTAACAGTAGCGGGCTCCATCGGCGAAAAATCCACCATCGCTGTCAGATCCAGCGGCTCTATCCGCTCTGCGGTATTACCTGAGCCGTAGTAGGCGCTACCCCCTTGCTCGCCCCCGTCTTCGCTTTCGCTGATTGGTTCGTCGTCAAGCAGCAAAAAGCAGCCACTTAGTGACAGTAGTAATAATAAAAGCGCCGTAAGCGCCGCCGTACAGCGCAGGATATGTCTAGATAATCGTTTCATGCAGTTATTCTTTCCCCTTACAACAACCCTTTTTTCGCGCACCGTGCGCGAGCGGTATCGGCTAGGCTTTTGTTGTTATATTGCCAAAGCAAAGGCAACCCCGCCGACAGATGCGTTTTAATATAAAAGCACCGTGAACAACATCGCGTCATTCACGGTACTTTGCCCCATTCTGTATAGGGCTTTGTGTTACGATATAATGAGTAATTAAGCAGCCAGCGCGTTGCCGTCTTTGTCGGTGTACTTGCCGGTTAGTATCAGAATGATGTCAACCAGCCACCAAATGCCTAGACCAGCGCCGGTAAGCAGCTTGAGAACCCCAGTGCCCGTCTTGCCCACATAAAAACGGTCTACGCCAAGTCCGCCGAGAAGGATTGCAAGGATTAGTGTTGTCGTTTTGCTTTTCATAATAATGTCCTCCCTAAAACAGTCGCGCTAAACCTGTTAACGCTTTAGTCATATTTTACTCTGACTAATTAGAAAGGTCAAGAACCGATTGATAAATTTGTTTTATTATGTTATTTTTTGTCGGTTTAATGAATTATTGCCACTGTTTTTTATAAAATAAGTGCAAAAAAGAGCAGCTATTGCGTGAACCTACTAATTGCAAGATACGATTCCGCGCGTTGCGTCGATGGAAACCACCGTGCCCGATTTCAGAATACGGGTCGCGTTTTGCGCCCCCACAATCACGGGGATGTCGAGACTAAGCCCCACAATGGCGGCATGGCTGTTCTGCCCGGGCAGCTCGGTGACAATACCGCTCGCCTTTTTGAGGATAGGCAGCAGCGTATTTGAGGTTTGAGGTATTACAAGAATGTCGCCCTCTTTAAAGTTTACAAGTGCCTCCTCCTCGGTATTGCATACGCACAGGTTCGCGCATACGCTTGCACCCGTGCTTACGCCTTTACCCGAAACCAACACATGTCCCACCACCTGTACCTTCATCAGGTTGGTGGTGCCCGAAATGCCCAGCGGCACGCCCGCCGTAATTACAACAAGCTCACCGTCGGTAACTATGCCCGCCTTCTGCGCCGTATCCACCGCGTTTTCAAACAGGCTGTCGGCGGTGTTCTGTTCCTCGAGCAGCAGCGGAACCACCCCCCACGAAAGGTTGATCTGGCGGCACACCTCGTCGGAGGTCGTACAGCCCACAATCGGGCAATTGGGGCGGTATTTGGATATCATGCGCACCGTACGCCCCGATTTGCTCACCGTCAGGATGGCGGCAGCGCCCAAGTCGTGCGCGGTGGTGCAGGTGGCGTGGGATATGGCGTTGGTCACGTCGGAATGCACATTAAAGCCCTGTGTCTTAAACCGCTTGATGTAGTCGATGTCACTTTCGGTCTTTTCGGCAATGCGCGCCATGGTGCGCACCGCCTCCACGGGATACAGCCCTGAAGCCGTCTCTCCCGATAGCATGATGGCACTGGTGCCGTCGTAGATGGCGTTGGCAACGTCGGTTGCCTCGGCGCGGGTGGGACGGGGGTTTTTCATCATCGAGTCGAGCATCTGGGTGGCGGTAACCACCTGCTTGCCCGCGTTGTACACCTTTTTGATGATCATCTTCTGCAGCACAGGCACATCCTCAAGCGGAATTTCTACGCCCATGTCGCCGCGCGCGACCATAATACCGTCAGACACGCGGATGATATCGTCGATGTTCTCGACGCCCTGGGGGTTTTCTATCTTAGAGAAGATGTTAATCGAGTGGCAGTTGTGCTCGTCTAAGATGCGGCGGATTTGTAGTACATCATCGGCGCAACGCACAAACGATGCCGCGATAAAATCAAAGCCGGTCTGTATACCAAACACGATGTCGGCGCGGTCGCGGTCGTTTAGGTACGGCAGGCTCAGCGAGGTGCCCGGCACATTAATGCCCTTGCGGTCGCTTACTACACCGCCGTTAATCACACGGCAGTGGATATCGTCGCCCGAGATGCGCTCCACCTCAAGCTCTATCAGCCCATCGTCTATCAGCACCCGCCCGCCCGCGCGCAGATCCCTTGCAAACCCCTCGTAGGTGACCGACACCATCGTTTCGTCGCCCTGTACATCCCGTCCGGTCAGCATAAAGCTCTGGTCGGGCACCAGCGTCACCTTGCCGCTTTCAAAGGTTTTAATACGCACCTCAGGTCCGCGGGTATCCAATATGGCGGGGATGGGACGATTGAGCTCCTCCCTGACCTGCACCAAGGTGTCAAACACCAGCTTGTGCGACATGTGGTCGCCGTGCGAAAAGTTAAAACGCGCGGCATCCATACCTGCAAGAATCAGCTTTTGAATCATATCCGCCGTGTTGGAGCTGGGGCCCAGCGTGCAGATGATCTTGGTCTTACGCATAATAACGACCTTCCTTCTCATAAACAATGCGAGTGGGGGAAACGAGTGTATCGCACAAGCGCAACAATCGAAGTGTCTATCTTATTGCTCGGGCTCACTCGCCTTTTTTGCCTTGGTGTGTTTGTAGTACTTATACCCACCAAACGCGATAAGCGCAAGCCCCGCAAGAATAATCACAATAATCTTGTATTCCTCATAGTAGGTGATAATCGTCTGCCAGTTTTCCGAAAAGTAGTAGCCCACACCCACCAGCACGCTGTTCCATACCACGATGCCCGCCAGTGATGAGAGCGCAAACGCGGCGGGGTTTTGCCGACCCAGCCCTGCAACAAATGAGATGTAGGTTCTGCAAAGCGGAATCACCCTGCCAAGCCCTACCGAAAGCAGCGCGTACTTGTCAAACTGCCGCTGCGCGTAATCAAGCCCTGGCTTCATCTTGGGAAAACGCGTCACCAGCTTATGCATCACAGCAACACCGCCGTAACGCCCGATTAGATAGCAGATAAACGAGCCGACCAATCCCGCAGTGGTTGCAAGCAGAAGTATGACAGGGAAACCCACCCCCGTCCCAACTGCGACCGCACCCGCAAAGGGCAGTACAATCTCGCTGGGCACAGGCAGGCAGGCGTATTCGAGCGTTATCAGTATAAAAACAGCAGGCAGCCCGTAATCCTGTATCAGTTGCATAATGGTTTCCATCGTTTTGCGCACATCCTTTGCTTTATAGTATCGCGCGCGGCGGAATACGAAACCGCAACAACCGCCCCACGGGTATCTGTCTTTGCTGTAAAGTCCCTCAGCACGTGCGCTATGTCCTTTGGCGCACAAAGGCGTCTATCGGCACATCCTGCGCCCAAGCATACAAGCCCGGACGGTGCCGCGATGTAAATAGAACCGAAAAACAGCCCGCTATCGCGTTTTACTGCGTCGATACACCACTGCTTCCCCACAATAATGATACCCCATTTGCCCCGCGCCGTCAATCAATGTCCACTGCGCGCGGACATACAATTTACACGGACGGCGACTTGCATTTTTGGTTAAATCGTGCTATCGTTATGCTGTACCAAAAAGGGATTGCCTATACTTTGCAGGCAATGCTTCTGCCGCTGTCAGGCGCAAATAGCAAGCTACGAATGTCGATGTACAAAGCTTACAGCATAACATGGAATACGATGTCCCGCCCAGTACGCGGGGTATAACAGGCAAGCACTGCGTGTTTTTTTCTACACGCGGTCAGGAAAGGGATGGAACAAAGGATGAAGATTGGGTTTTCGTGCGACCACACTGCAACCGACTTAAAGAACGCGCTGATGGAGCACATCGCCAGCCTCGGCTTTGAAACGGTGGATTACGGCTTTTGCCCGGATTACCCCGTGGCAGGCTATCGTACCGCAAAGGCGGTTGCTGCAAACGAGTGCGACCTTGGTATTATTATATGTGGCACGGGTGCCGGCATCTCGATGGCGGCAAACAAGGTAAAGGGCATTCGCGCCGTTAACTGCAGCGAGCCATACACCGCACGTCTTTCAAGGATGCACAACGACGCAAACATTCTCTCGCTTGGCGCGCGCGTGGTGGGCACCGAGCTTGCCAAGATGATCGCCGAGGAGTTTGTCAAGGCGCAGTTTGAAGGCGGACGCCATGCCCGCCGCGTTGGCATCATCGCAGACATTGAAAACGGTGTACTGCCGGAATAACGGGCAACACATACGGGGGAGCGAACGGTTAGTTCGCTCCCCCGTTTTTACTTTAGTGGACGAATTTTACCTGTTTGCCCATATTTTTCACTCGCTTTGTTGATAAATCACTCGATTATACTATAATTAGTTTAGAGCATAAGGTGCACCTTACTTCGTATTTTAGGTTTGGCGCAGTCCCATATTGCGCAAAACGGAGACCCCTTACCGACACCAATAGAATGGAGAGACTGTGATGCTTGCCTTTTACCTGTCTTTACTGGATACGGAAAGTGAAAAAGAAACGTTTACGGCACTCTACCGTCATTACGAAGGCGCGATGTATCACGTTGCCTACGACATTGTGCGCGACGGGTACCTTGCCGAGGACGCTGTACACAACGCATTTATAAAGCTTACGCGTTATCTTCCAAAAATTTCTGACGTGACCTGTCACAAAACGAGGGCCCTAACCGTTATTATAGTTAAGAACGCAGCGATCGATCTGTACCGCAAGCGAGCGGAGCATCACGAGGTGTTTGAGGATGCCCTGTCGCCGGAGCGGGAGGATACCGACGATCTGCCGCTGGATAAGGTGATTGAAGCCGAGTATTTGGAACAGCTTACCAACGGGCTCAAACAGCTTAACCCCGATCACCTTGATATCTTTACGCTGCGGTTTTTGCACGGCTACTCGGGTGATGAGATAGCAGACATCTTAAGCATTTCACCGGGTGCCGCGCGCCAGCGGGTGAGCCGCGCCAAAAAGGCGGTGATTAAACTACTGGAGGAGATGAACCCCAATGCCGACCAATTATACGCTAAAAGCAGCACTCCTTGATGCCGCGAGGGGTCATGAGGCGGGTTTGTCTGCTAATCTGGACGAATATACCGCTCTGCCCAAGCACCGTTTTTCACGGGGGTACTGCGCTCGCAGAAAAGAGCTGCAAAACCGCGTTGCTGGCAGGGTGCCGCTTACAAGCACGAGCCTTCGTCTGCGTATATTGGTACCGCTTGTCGCCATATTAACGCTGATTGCTGCGGCAATGAGCGTGCAGGCTGTTCGCGCGCCGATTATCTCGTTTGCAAAACGGGTGTATCAGGAGATGACCGATTATTACCTGCGCGCCGACCCGGATAGCCCCACCGAGGATGCCGTTGCCCCTACCGATTATGTGCTGGAGTATATTCCAGAGGGCTATACGCTGGTGGACACGAAGCAAAACCCAGTGTTGCTGATGCGGGTATATCGCAATGCAAGCGGGGGTATGTTCATCGTTTCGCTGCATACATATGAAGAGGGGATGAACATTTCTCTCGACACAGAAAATGCGCAGGTGACCGAGACCGAGATACAAGGCTTGGACACGATTATCGCCAGCAAGGATACGGGAATAAACCTTTTGATGGTGGACACCTCGTCTCGGTTTGCGCTTAACATCGTGGGCACGTTGAGCATGGAGGATGTGGTGAAGACAGCTGAAAATTGTCGAATAAAATAATTATTTAAAAAATTTACGAAAAAGCTGTCACAAAATCGCCCTTTCAAACGTTATTAATAGTAACGCTAGTTTAGGGGAGGATTTATATCAATGAAAGTTGTACTGAAAAGAGCTTTTTCCCTGCTTGTGTGCGTGTGTCTTCTATCTGCTACAGTCTTTGCTGTGAATGCGCCAATCCTCGACCCTTCGGATGCGATTATTGCCCCAATGAACATCTATATCAGCAACTCCAACCAAAACCTGAGCATCTCGAGCGGTACCGCGACCTGCTCGGCCAGCATGAGTGCGATATCCTCCATCACCAAGGTTAAGATTGTCTCAAGCCTTCAGTATTATCAAAACGGCAGCTGGACGACCCTGACCACCTTTACAACAAACGAAAACACAAATTATGCCTCGCAGTACGAGACCTACTCGGTCACCAGCGGGCGCACCTATCGCCTATACACCACCTATTACGCCTATATTGGCACCAGTCTGGTAGAGAACATCAGCAAGTCGGTCTCCAAGAGCTACTAAACACACTTACCTCTCGCAATACTGCGATTTCAATGGGCATCCTCCGTTGTAAGATGCTCGCTATCAACACCCAAAAAGGGCGTAGACTTCGGTCTACGCCCTTTTTGGGTGTAACGCTGCCGAGCTAATTTCAAACACAACATTGGTGATGGTTTTCGTGCCGAAATTATAGTGATTGCAATTAAACACTTGCGGGGTTTTGGTAAATATTCTAAATTATTCTAGTAACCGTGTCACAAAAGTATCTCCTCATCCGTTATAACAGTTAGAAGCACAGGAAACGCCCTGGGCAGAAAGCGAGGGTTTGCAATGAGCGGGTTTTACAGGACGACTGCGGTGTGGTTTGTTATGATGCTGTCCCTTTGTATTGCGCTGACCGCCTGCGGCGGGCAAAGGCAGGTGTCGGCGTCGGGCGACGGCGGGGGAGGGGGCGCGTTACAGGCGAGCAGCGGACAGGGTGACGCACTCTCCCCAGTAGCCGAAAAACCGCTCGCCGAGATGAGCTACGAGGAGTATTTCTCCAAAGAACGGGCATGGGTGGATGAAACCGCCTATGACGGGTTTGGATATACTATCGATGACCGAGGGCGTCTTGTTCGTCATCGAGAAGAATATGTAGACGTGCCGGAAGAACATACCCTGATAAAACAGGACGAAACGGTGATCTATTCGGACGGCACCGTTTCGGAGTACACGCTGGTATCTGGCAACCCCGTTTTTATTGCGGATGGGCACAGAATTGTGCAGACAGACCCGAGCGGGAACAATCAGATGCTGGTTTACAAGCAAAACGGCGGGCAGGAAATTGCTAGGCTGTTTGCCACGCGGGAGCTGTTGTATTTTCAAAAAGGAAAGACGATATACCGGCTTCACCGCATGTCGCAGACTGTGGAGGAGATTGTGACCAAGGAGACGATGACCGACTGGCGACCGCTTTCAAACTACACCGTCGTGTGGTTTGAGGTTTCGGCGGAGTGGCAGGCGTATCTGGACGGCGGTGGAGACCCCTTGGACGAAAACCAGCAAGCAATAATCGGCACGGAGACCGCCTTTGTTCACAATGCCAAAACCAAAGAGGAGCGCGAGGTGGTAGCAGACAAGTTCGGTATTCACTATGACATTGACGGGATACCGTGGGACGCGCAGTGAAAGTGTTTGAGAGAGGGGAAATAGGATGAAAAAGCGAATCTCGTTATTGTTGGTTTTACTGCTTTGCGTCCTCATGGCAGTATCAATATCAGCGGAAGAAGCGTTTGACTGGCAGGCGCTAGAGCAAAGCTATTATGAGGGAACGTCTCCGTTTATTTCTGACGTACAGTCATTTACAAAGAATAAAAATAATAACAGGGATAGTCGGGTGGATTACAGCATTGCGGTTGAGCGGTTTGGTCTTAAGTATGATATGTTAAGCCCTGACGCGGTGGGGGAAAAGGAACGATTCGCCGCAGAGTTTGTTGGTGGGGCAAGTCTTTGGGATATGGCTGAAAGTTCGGGAGTTTTGTATGCTCCATTTTTTGATGAGAATGGAGAAGGAACCGCAATAATCAGTAAAGACGGCACTTATGAACAAGCCTTTGGCGGTGATGGCGGAAATAAATACAAACTGGTTCTAGTAACCGAGTTGAAGAACAGTTTGCTTCAATCTAACCTTAAACTCACGGACACGAAATTATATCATCTTTTTGTCCCCGATATCTGCTCCGGCGTACTCTTTACAGACGGGGCATCGGAGTACTATTACGTACAAGTTTCCAACTTTGCAAGTATAAAGGAAGGCACACTGTATGCCGCCGCCGATTTGGTGGACGCCATTGTAAAGGAGGAAAACATCAAGCCCGCGCAGCCCGTGGTGCTGACCTACGACGAGAACGGCGAGTTGATTCCGCCCGACACCGGAATGGGCGGTGCGGAAGATAATGCATCCCCCGGTTTTGATTGGCTCGTTGTTCCGATTGTTTTGGGTGCGCTGCTGCTTGTGGCGGGTCTGGTTGTAATGATAAAAAGGAGAATGGCGAAACGATAAGTTACCACACGCCCCGCCTGCAACGAACAGGAGGGGCGTGTTCTTGTTTCCCACTATTTTAACTACAGCGGGATATTTGTCATGCGTACCGAGGGCTTGGGGTCAAAGCGGCCGGTGAAATCCTCGCTGGCGCATTCTTTGAGAGGTAGCGTTACGGGCGCGCCCTGCGCTGCCGAGAGGTACACCGCGAGTACGAGCTCCAGCGCCCTGCGCCCCGCCTCGCCGTCGATGGCGGGTGCGGTGCGGGTTTGTATGGCGCGCAGCACATCCGCGTACAGCGGTGTGTGCCCAAAGCCGTACACGTTGGGCG
>JAEZVA010000059.1 GCA_023443315.1 Bacillota bacterium
CAGGCGGGTCAGGCGCTTATCGGCATCAGAAACCTTGGCAACATCTATATCGTATTCTTCCTGACGGTCATTACCATCACAATCCTGTTCTCGTTTGTTCGCTCTAAGTACGGACGCGCCATCATGGCAATTCGTGAGGACGACATTGCAAGTGAGGCGTCGGGCATCAACAATACCTATTATAAGGTGCTGGCGTTTACCGTATCGGCCTTTTTCGCGGGTGTGGCGGGTGCCATCTTCGCACACCGAGGGCTTGGCACCTTACAGCACAGCGATTTCACCTTCCTAAAATCAACCGAATATGTCATCATGGTTGTTTTAGGTGGAATGGGCTCGCTCACCGGCTCTATCATCGCGGCCATAGCGCTGTCGGTACTGCCCGAGATGCTGCGTGCCTTTGCGGAATACCGCATGCTCGTTTACTCGGTCGTGCTGGTGCTCATGATGATTTTCCGTCCCATCGGCTTGTGCGGCAACTACGAGTTCTCGCTTACCCGTATCATCGATAAGTTAATCGCTCTGATAAAGGGCAGTGGAAGCTCAAAACATAAAACGACTCCAAATGATAAGAAGGAGGAGGTTGCACCATGAGTGAAATTTGCATGAAGGTCAAGGACCTTGGCATCAGCTTCGGCGGGCTTAAGGCTGTGGATCATTTTGACCTGGAGCTCAAACGCGGCGAACTGGTCGGTCTGATAGGGCCCAACGGCGCGGGAAAGACCACGGTGTTCAACCTGCTCACCGGCGTGTATACCCCAACCGAAGGCGTGGTTTACATTGGCGATACCCTTGTAAACGGCAAAAAGACGCACCAGGTGGTTGCAAACGGTGCTGCCAGAACCTTTCAGAACATTCGTCTGTTTAAATCGCTCAGCGTAATCGACAACGTAAAGATTGCCTTTACCAAGGATGTCAAGTACTCCCTGTTCCAGGCGCTCTTTCATGTGGGCTCCTACTGGACGGAGGAGGCGGAGATTGACCGCAAGGCGCGTGAGCTTCTAAGCCTGTTTAAGCTGGAGGATAAAGCGGACACCATTGCGGCGAACCTGCCGTACGGTCAGCAGCGCAAGCTTGAGATCGCACGCGCACTCGCCACCAATATGAAGATACTGCTGCTCGACGAACCGGCGGCGGGCATGAACCCCACCGAGACGGCGGAGCTGCTCGAGTGTATCAACCTGATTCGACAGAAGTTCTCCATTGCCATTTTGCTGATTGAGCATGACATGAGCCTTGTTATGAACATCTGCGAACGCATTATCGTAATCGACTACGGCGTGACGATTGCAAAGGGTCTGCCGGAGGAGATCGCAAAAAATCCGAAGGTCATAGCGGCCTATCTGGGCGCTTAAGGAGGGTGAGTATGTTAACAGTAAACGATCTTCATGTATCCTATGGCGCCATCCATGCCATTAAAGGGGTCAGCCTTAAGGTCAACGAGGGCGAGATTGTATCCCTTATCGGTGCAAACGGTGCGGGAAAAACCACCATTCTGCACACCATTTCTGGGCTTCATGGCGCTTCGAAGGGAAGCATTTCATACGATGGTACCGACCTGCGAAAGGTCGAGCCAAGTCGCATTATTACGCTGGGAATGGCGCATGTACCGGAGGGCCGCCATGTGTTTTCGCGCATGACGGTAACCGAAAACCTGACTATGGGCGCCATTATTCTTAAGGATAAGGCGAAGGTGCAGGAGAATTTAGAGCGCGTATACAAGCGGTTTCCCCGCTTAAAGGAGCGTCATAAGCAGGTTGCGGGTACCCTTTCGGGTGGCGAGCAGCAGATGCTTGCAATGGGCAGGGCACTGATGTCAAACCCCAAGTTTGTACTGCTTGACGAGCCGTCGATGGGTCTTTCTCCGCTTCTCGTGCGCGAGGTGTTCGACATCATTGCCGAGATGCACGAAACGGGCATTACGGTACTGCTGGTGGAGCAGAACGCCATGATGGCGCTCTCGATTTCCGACCGTGCATACGTGTTGGAAACCGGGCATATATCAATGGAGGGACCCGCTAAGGAACTGCTTGAGGACGATCGTGTACGCAGGGCGTATTTGGGCGCATAAAACCCACACCAAACAGATTCGGCACGACTTGGTTACATACCCCGGGAAGCAATGAAAACGAAAAGAACGGCATATCCGTTGATTGACAGATCTCAGTTTTGCATTGGAGGGTTAGTATGGATAACGTAATCATCACAATCTCTCGCAGCTATGGTAGCGGCGGACGCAAGATTGGAAGAAGACTGGCCGACGAGCTGGGCATCGATTATCTCGACAGAAAGCTGCTGCGCATTGCCTCGGATAAAAGCGGCATCAACGAGCAGCTGTTTGCCCAGGCGGACGAGACGCTTCGCAATACGCCGGTGTTCCGCGCCGCGCGCAAGGTGTATAACGGCGAGGTCATCGGTCCTGAGAGCGACGACTTTACCTCAAACGAAAATCTGTTCCGCTATCAGGCAAAGGTGATGCGTGAGCTTGCCTCTACCACCTCGTGCGTAATCATCGGACGGTGCGCCAACGTTGTACTGGGCGATATGCCCAATGTGCTGCGCGTCTATATCCACGCCCCGCTGGAGTACCGCCTCAATACCCTTATAGATGTGCATCCGGTCGACAAGAGCGCACGGGCGCGCATCATATCCGAAAAGGATGACCACCGCGCGGCGTACTACCGCTACTTTACCGGCTTTGACTGGAAGGATGCCGACCATTATGACCTGAGCCTTGACAGCGCAGCACTTGGTGAAGACCGCTGTGTGGAGCTGATTAAGCAGTATCTATCCATCCGAACAAAATAGCGATACAGTATTAAAGACCGCCGTAGGGTGGTCTTTTTTCGTGTACTACCAATCGATTGTACCCAAACGGTTTTGGTAGTGAGTTTAGAGGCAAGGGTAGAGCAATTTAAAACTGAAACAAGCTCCCGTTCACCAATCCGCCCGCCAAGACGTATAATGGTTTAGGCAGACAGCAGTGTAGTATAGCTATTTAACTTATAATGTCTACGAAAAAATCTTTGTAAAAGCCATAAATGCAAGCTTTTGCTCGATTTTGTTCGGACATTATTGAAGTTAATTAGCTATAACACAACCACTCTCGGTCAGTGGATGATACGATTTTTCGTAAGGCAGGTGATGGTATGCGTAGATGGTGTCCCAGAAGAAGAACGGCTATTTTTCCACTTGTAGCGTTATCGATAGGGCTGGGGATATTTTTTTCGTGGTTTTGTTCCATCCGCTTTACCATTGTTTTGTGCTCCATACTCATCATCTGTTTGGGTTTTCGATTTATTAAAAACTGTTGGTGGTAGTCGCAAAGGTCTCTTTGAATCGATGAGTGCGCGTTCTTAAAATGATATATCTGTTTAAAGAAGGTGAGCGCTGTGAAGGTGATCGTTGTAAAAAGTCCGAGATTCTTATCGGGTATCCTGCGGTTTTTCTTCAGGATTAAAAAACAGGATGCTTCATGATACATAACGGATACGGGCGGTAAGCGGTACAATCGATACATTTGTGAAACGACGTTTCGTATAGCCCCTTAACGCCCCAAAGCGCATTCACTGCGCAAGCAAACCGGCACGCTGTCTTTACCGCATATTCATTGGGAAAGATGGCGTGCCGCCGCATTATTTTGTAATGCGCATAAAAAGTACCCCAACGCAGAACGCGTTGGGGTACTTCGTTATTCTTGTTGTTACAATACCAGGCTGGGTGCGCTGTATATCCGGGCGCCAAGCTCTTGGTCAAGCAGATAAAGACCCTTTGCGTCATCCCCGAACAGCTCAAACTTTTTAATCAGGTCGGAGGCGTTGGTCTCCTCCTCGCCCTGCTCCTTTACAAACCAGTCAAGAAACTGCATGGTGCGAAAATCTCTCGCCTCATACGCCGCTTCGTAGATGGTGTGAATCAGCTCGGTTACGTACTGCTCATGCGCAAAGCCTGCCTTGAGTGCATCCATGTTGCTTACAAGCACTGCCTCGGGCTTATCAATCGCCTCATAGGTCACCTTGATGTCGTTGTTCTGCATGTACTGCACAAAAAGCATTGCGTGGTCTCGCTCCTCCTGTGCCTGGATGCGGTACCAGTTGGCAAAGCCGTTAAGACCCTGCTCTACATAGAAGTTTGAAAAATGCAGGTATAGATAAGCGGAATATAGCTCCTTGCCTATCTGGGCGTTCAGAAGTGCTGTTACTTTTTCGTTAAACATCGTTGCATGGCTCCTTTGCTGTAAATTTTGCATTTTGGTGGTATGGCATCATATATATTTAAGTATATCCGTTTTGCCTTAAAAAGCAAGCGGGCAGTTTAAAAACAGACCAAATAAAAAACAATGCCTTTGAACAGGCTGCTTGCATATCCTTTGTGATGCAAAGGTGAGTATGGTATTGCAAACGACTGAATTGCTCCCCGTGTTTTTGTCTTGTCAAAGGTAGGTAAGCTTGTTTATCTGCGTGCCTCTTTTTTGCATATCTTGGACATGGGTTGAATATGTATGTGATAGAAAACTGATAAAAGGAGAGGTAATCTTTATGGAGCTTATGGTCAATAAAGA
>JAEZVA010000015.1 GCA_023443315.1 Bacillota bacterium
CCGCGCTTGAAAACGTTGCGGCACTCTCAAACGGGCTTGAAAACCTGCGCGCGCATATAGAGAACATGAAGAAGTACGGCGTGCCGGTGGTGGTCGCCATCAACCGCTTTGCCTCGGACACCGACGCGGAGCTTGCGCTGATTCAGAACGCCTGCACCGAGATGGACGCCGATTTTGCGCTCTCCGAGGTGTTTGCAAAGGGCGGCGAGGGCGCTTTGGAGCTTGCAAAAAAGGTGTGCGCTGCGTGCGAAAAGCCGTCGAATTTCCGTCCCTTGTATGACGAGACGCTTTCGGTCAAGGATAAGATTGCATGTGTTGCAACAACCATCTACGGCGCAAAGAACGTGTTGTATAGCCCTTCCGCCGAAAAGGCAATCCGCGAGATTGAGGCACTGGGCAAGGGTAACCTGCGCGTGTGCATTGCAAAGACGCAGTACTCACTCTCCGACGACCCCAAGCTGCTGTGCCGCCCCACCAATTTTGAGATTACCGTGCGGGATGTCCGCCTTTCGGCTGGTGCCGGGTTTGTGGTGGTACTCACCGGTGATATCATGACCATGCCGGGGCTACCCAAAAAACCTGCGGCATGCTCAATTGACGTGGATGATAGCGGCACGATTACCGGATTATTTTAACACAAGGGAGTTGCTGCCCCGTGCAAAGACTGGTCTCACACAGCGCTGAACAAACCGAACAGATTGCCTGCGAGCTGGCTAGTACGCTGCTTGCGGGCGATGTGGTTGCGCTGCGCGGTGGCATGAGTGCCGGCAAGACCGCATTTGTGCGCGGTCTTGCAAAGGGTCTTGCGGTGACAGGCGAAGTAGCCAGCCCGACGTTTGCACTGGTGCACGAGCACGAGGGGCGTATCCCCCTTTACCATTTTGATATGTACCGTGTCACAACCATGGATGACCTGTACTCCACCGGCTTCTTTGATTATCTTGATTCGGGCGCGGTGCTTGCGGTAGAGTGGAGCGAGAACATCGAGACCGCCCTGCCCCGCAAGCGTCTTGTGGTGACGCTTACCCCCATCTCGGACACAGAGCGGGAGATCGTGATTGAAAACAAAGAGTAGCAGGCTTATTTTTAACGTATCATAATCGTAGTGCGCCGCAAGTGGATAGCATTAAGAAAGGGCGCGGTCTTTATCATGACAATTCTGGGGCTGGATACCTCGGCAGGGGCGGCAAGTGTCGCTGTCTGCGACCAAACGGGTGTACTCGGCGAGTTTTTTATTAACACAAAGCTAACGCACAGCCAAACGCTGATGCCCATGGTGCAGTCGCTGTTTGAGAATGCACAGCTGTCGCTTGAGCAGATTGACGTGTTTGCCGTCTCTTGTGGACCCGGATCGTTTACAGGTCTGCGCATTGGCATCGCCGCGGTCAAGGGTATGGCGATGGCAACTGGCAAGCCGTGTGCAGCGGTATCTACCCTGCATGCCCTCGCTTATAATCTGCGCGGGGTAGAGGGCATTGTGTGCGCTGCCATGGACGCGCGGTGCGAGCAGGTGTATACCGCTTTGTTCCGAGCGCAGGATGGTGAGCTACTACGCCTGACCGAGGACAGCGCGATTACCTTGATAGAGCTTTCCCGCCAACTTACACAATTTTCGCAACCAATATTTTTAGTTGGAGACGGCGCATCTTTATGCTATAATAAATTGAATTCAGAGATTGCTAGCCTACGCTTGGCTCCCAATCATCTGGTTTTTCAACGCGCCTCATCGGTATGTGCGCTAGCGGCAACACAGGTGCTAAGCGGCAATACGCAAACCGCCGCATCCCTTGCGCCCGCTTATCTTCGCCTGCCGCAGGCAGAGCGTGAACTGCGCGCACGACAGGGCGCAGACCAAACGAAGTAACACCAGTGATAGCGACAACACAGCGTCCGCTTTGGCGGTGTGTAGCCGCAAAGGATATGCAGAAAGGAAGGCTAGGTATGCAGCAGAAAAACCCGTTTATTATGGACCACCCGCTGATACAGCATAAGGTTTCGCTTATGCGGGACAAAACCACCGGTTCTAAGGAGTTTCGCGAGCTTGTGTCAGAGATCGCAATGCTCATGTGCTACGAAGCAACCAGAGATCTGCCCCTGAAGGAGGTCGAGATTGAGACCCCCGTCGCCGTGGCTAGAACCAATGTGATTACGGGCAGAAAGGTTGCGTTTGTGCCCATTCTGCGCGCGGGGCTTGGTATGGTAGACGGCGTACTGCGTCTGGTGCCTGCCGCAAAGGTCGGTCACATCGGTCTGTACCGTGACCCAGAAACCCTCGCCCCCGTTGAATACTACTGCAAGCTGCCCGGCGATATTGAGGAACGCGAAGTGATTGTTCTTGACCCGATGCTCGCTACTGGCGGCTCGGCGGTCGATGCCATTACGATGATTAAAAAGCGTGGTGCAATGCTGATTAAGTTTATGTGCATCATCGCAGCCCCCGAAGGACTCGATGTTTTACACAAGGCACACCCTGATGTGCAGATCTATGCCGCGGCGCAGGACGACCATCTAAACGACCACGGCTACATTGTGCCCGGTCTCGGCGATGCCGGCGACCGCATCTTTGGCACAAAGTAGTAATTACCCTTATACAATTCACAATCAGGCTGCGGAAAAGAGACACTTTTCCGCAGCCTTTTGCTATAGTTGCAAATGTATACTGCGCTGTGTTTCCAATGCAAATGCCTGATAAAGGTGTAGATAAAAATCCCCGTCAAAACCCATACGCCGAAGCTGCGGACTGAATTTTAATACACTTTTTAATGCAGTAAAATGTAGTCTTTGCTTACACTATATCGTTATATAGATATCACTAACACAGGGTGGGATAACAATGAAACGGATTTTGACTGCCGTTGCCGCGATCGTACTATCGGCTCTGCTAATCGTCATTGGCACAACCTATGGAGAAAAACCGTTTGCAAGGCTTAACGCGAGTGATGTTACAAGTGCGACACTGTATGCCGTACCGCCATCTGCGGAGATTGCAATCAGCGACCAACAGATTTTATCGGAGCTGGTCGACATCCTTCATTCGGTTAAGGTGTACGACAAAAGTGAGAAAGGGCGCGAGTATGACGGGCAGCTTGTTCGGTTTACCCTGACGTTAAAAGATGGCTCGGTGCTTAATGTCGGGGCATACAACCCATTTTTATACATCGACGAAATCGGGTACAAAACCGCATATGGTCCCTGTCAACGCCTTAATCAGCTTGGCAACCGCCTGTTGCTGCGGTAATACCAAAAACCATTTGGATATCAAAAATAAAACGGCTGCCGTAAAGACGCTGATGCGTCCTTGCGGTAGCCGAATCGTTTGTTGCTTTTATCAGCCGATGTGCTTCTTAATAAACGCCTCAATCGAAGCCTCATCCTTGGGGTCGGGCTCTTTCTCTACGCGCCCAAGCTCCCACTGCTCGGTGTGCTCGGCGGTCTCTCCTGGGGCGTACTCCTTAATCTCACCCAACGACTCCATCTCAAGGATGTTGTTGTTGGTATAGGTCTCGTACGAACAGCCGTTGTCGGGATAACTTCCGCCCACAACATGGGTGTACCGTTTTACAAAAAACAGACCGTGGTTTAGGTAGCAAGCCCATCCCACCTCGTTGTCAAACCCGAGCTTAAAGGCGCGGGTAATCTCGGGGTTTTGACGCAGGGTGAAGTAACGGTCGGTAAAATGCGAGCGAACACAGCTTAAATCGGTGTACGGCCAAACCGAAATGGTGCGGTTTGCAAGCAAACCAGTGTCCTTGGTATTCATCGGCATAATCTCAAGACCGCCTCGGTCCATTACCGTAATGGCCCACGGGGCATAGGTTTTGGGTTTATCCGATACGTTGGTCACCTTATGCACAATGGTAACCGCAGGCGCCGTGTCATCCATCGAGATCGCAAAGCGATATTGTACATTGTTATGGCACTGCGGTTTGCAGGTAAGCGTTACGGTACTGCCATTGATTTCATACTCCACAGGGTCGTTATCGGGGTAGGAGGTGTCCGGGAACGCCTCGGGGCTGACCCACAGGCGGTGACCGCCGTGAAAATGAAACCTTGCCCCGGGATAAAAGGTGCGGTCATATGCCTCGGTATCGCCGCCAAGACCGATGCTGTTATCATAAAGCAGCATATTCTTTTCGCCGCTCAGCGTAAAATGCAGGATTCTGGGACCGTAATCCACCGTAACAAGCAGCTCTGCCGCACCGTTGTCAAGCGAGATGCAGGTGCCGTAATCTGGATGCTGAGTTTTTTGAACATTAACAGACATAGTCATGCTCCTTTCGCCGTAACGGCTGCTGCCGCGGCGTTAAAAATAAGTAAAAACAAGATAATATTTACCTATTCCATTATGACAGGCTTTGCCGTAAAGTCAAGACTGCACGCACGGATTTGCTCAGAGCACAGTGCAAACACGTCGGTCGCTGCCGATTCGAGTGCGGCAAACCGCGCCGCTGTTTCGGAACCCTCGGCGCATCGCGCAAGCGCCGTTCTAATTGGTAGCGTGGCGGTGTCCTTTGCGCGAGCAAGAACCTCTTTGCCGCGGTGATTAAAGCCGATTACCCGAATATAAGGCGGGCTTTGCAGCTGTAGCTCGGATGAGATGCCAAGAAAGGCACACAGCACAATTCGGCGGATGCGCGAAAGGGTGTACCGTTTTGTTTTGGCGTGCAGGTACAGCTCATCGAGGCTTGTTGCGGTTTTTGCCGCCTTTATAATCCGCCCCTCAAGACCTTCGGTCACATCGGGCAGCGTGAGCAGCTCCTCTTTGCTTATGGTGCGCAGCCGTGCAAGGACGGCGCGCTCAAGCCTTGCGAGCGAACAGGGGGCATGCCCCTTTGCCACCACCTCGGCATATAGGTCGGCTGTCTCGGGTAAAACGAAGTCGCGCCACCTATCCCCCGTGTGCATGTGCTTACGTATCAGCGACGCGGAGGCAATGTGACCTGACGCGTTTTGGCTTTCGTGCCCCACCCCCGTGCGCGCGATGGTGACGGGGGAAATCGAGCTACTTAGGCGCAGCAGCCACTTGATGTACTCGATGCCAAGGATGTTGTTCGGCTGCTCTAGGACCGTCGCGGCGGTCTTGCCCATCGTGTCGCCGACCGCAAGCTGCCTAGCCTTTGGGAACACAAGCCCTCGATCGAGATACCCCTTTAATGCGCAGCCAAACGCGGGGTCGTCCACCGCCTTTGCCGCGTCGGTCAGCATCTGCGTATCCCCACACTCACTGCCAAACACCAAGGTGTCCACGCAGCCCAGTGCATCAAGCAGGGCGACACCGCCATACGCAAAGCGCTCGGCGGAAGAAACGGCATAAGCAAGCGGCAGTTCTATCACCAGATCCGCGCCGCCAAGTAGTGCGGCTTTTGCGCGGGTAAACTTATCAAGTGCAGCACACTCGCCACGCTGGGTAAATGAGCCGCCCATAACTGCGACGATATGCGACGCGCCCAGTATACGCGCAGTGCGAATTTGGTAGGCGTGTCCGTTGTGAAACGGGTTGTACTCCGCGATGATTCCGGCTATCTGCACACCGTTTTCCCCCATATATTTCTATTTAAAGCAACTTGCCCTGCAAGTGCTCTGGAAGTTTTGAGAAAATGCCGTCTTTTTTGAATTAGAACTTGAATTTTAGCTACCGTTGTAATAATATAAAGATTGGTGGTGCCATGTCAAGCCTGCGGGCTTTTTTTCGTTTGTACGTGAGTTTGGCGCGTATGACGGTCGTATATTTGCCCGCTGTGAGCAATTGTCCTCTGAATCGGTAAAGAAGTAAACATCTTACCACTACATTCACCGGGCGTTTCTAAAAACGAAGAACAGCTATTTACGTTTTTGGATGCCTCTCAAGGAAACATGGCAATCTATATAGTTTTGGAGGAGAAAGAATGAAGGTACTGGTAATCAACGCGGGCAGTTCCTCGCTAAAATACCAGCTTATCAACATGGAAGATGAGCAGGTTATTGCGAAGGGTAACTGCGAGAAGATTGGCGTTGACGGGTTTATCACCCACAAAACAGCCGACGGCAGGGTGATTGCCGAGCAGGTTGACTTCCCCACTCACTCAGAGGCGTTTATGAAGCTGACTGAGGTTCTTACAAGCGGTGAGGGCAAGGTTATTGAAAACATGACGGACGTTTCGGCGGTGGGACACCGCATCGTTCAGGGCGCCGAGCGCTTTACCGAGTCGGTACTTGTTACCGACAGCGTGGTAGACACCATTGAGGAGATTGCAGACCTTGCACCGTTGCACAACCCCGCGCACGTTCTTGCCATCCGCGCCTGCCAAAAGGTGCTTGGCAAAGAGATTCCCCAGGTAGTGGTGTTTGACACCGCATTCCACCAAACCATGCCCGAAAAGGCTTACATGTTTGGTGTGCCGTATGAATATTACGAAAAGTACCATATTAGACGCTACGGCTTTCACGGCACCTCGCACCGCTATGTCAGCGCGCGTCTGGCTAAACTAATGGGCAAGGACCCCAAGGACCTGAAGATTATTACCTGCCATATCGGCAACGGCTCCTCCATCACTGCGGTTGACGGCGGCAGATCGGTCGATACCAGCATGGGATTCACGCCACTAGGCGGTATCGTGATGGGTACCCGTTCCGGCTCACTGGATCCTTCGGTCGTCACCTTTATTGCTGAGAAGGAGAACCTTTCGGGCAAGCAGCTCAGCGACCTGCTTAACAAGCAGTCGGGTTACCTTGGCATCTCGGGCGTAACCAGCGATGACCGCGATATGCGTGCTGCAGCCACGGCTGGCAACAAGCGCGCACAGCTTGCACTTACCATGGTTCGCTACCAGATAAAGAAATACATCGGTGCGTATGCCGCTGCAATGGGTGGTCTTGACGCAGTGGCGTTTACTGGCGGCATTGGCGAAAACTCTATTGATTTGCGCAAAGAGGTTTGCGAAAACATGGAGTTCTTAGGTCTTAAGCTCAATACTGACACGAACGTGGAGTATAATGGCAAAGAGCACGACATCAGCGCCGACGACGCCCGTGTACGCGTCTGGATTGTTCCCACCAACGAGGAGCTGACCATCGCGCGTGACACGATGGCGATTGTATCTAAGCGCTAAGCCACAAACATATTTGCATCCAAACATAGATAAGGGCATCCGCACGGTGTGACCGTGCGGATGCTTTTTTCTAATTAGTTTTGCTTTTCTAGCTCTTGAATCAGCGCGCCCAGCGTTTCAACGACATAGCGGCGAGACCATTGACCTCGGGGGACGTTCTCCCGCTCCTCTTCAATATGCGCGTAAAATGCAGCCGACATCTGTGGTTGGTTAAACGCAAAGATGGCGTTTGGCATCTTGCTTTTTACCACAAGTGCGCCGACATCTTCTTTGGCTTGCAGGGTAATTCCCTGTTCGCAGTCCGTAATCAGGTATAGGCTGTACCCCATTTTCGTTTCAATCAGTTTGACGATATGACGCAGATGCTGCGCGTATTCCGAGGCGGTATAATAGCTTTCCGGTACACCCATAAGTCCAAAATACGGTGCAGGCATCTGCCCCAACAATATCTGCCCCACGTCGGGCAGGCAGATGTATTCGGTGTGAGCGTGTCGCTCCAAACCATATAAAAAGCGTTCGGAATGGGTCATTTGCATGTGAATAAGCTGCTCTATCTGCTCGGGCGCAAGGTCTGCGCGCAACGCAATCTGCTTATACAGCTCGGGCGGCATCGTGTTTGGAGATAGATGTCGGGAGCGATAAACCGTATTGCCGGGCTGGGCGTTAAATTCATCGAGCGTCTCCAGAGATTGCAGTAGGTTACGAGGGGTAATAATGCGCATCAGCGGTCGGCAAACGCTTAAAAAGGAGTGAAACCGTTCTTCCAGTTCCTTTAGCATCTTCGAGTCGGTGGTCAGGAGGTTTGCACCGCCGTCCGGGTTGACACTTACCGTCTCACATGTCATCGCGACCACGCCGGATGCAATGAACATGGTACGGGTAAAGATAGACTTGAAGTACTTTGGGTAATAGTATGGCGCAATGCAACCTGTCATGTAAAGCGGTATCCACATCTCAATGGAAGAGAGCATCTCGACAATATCGCGGTTAAGTGTATGGATGATTGTAATCTCGCAGCCTTTTTTGATTACCATGCCCATCAGCCCGCTAAAACGCTGGTAAAAGGCCCGATCTCCAAAAACCCAATCCATCTCCTCATCGCTGTACAACAGTATCTTGCAGGGGGTGGGATGAGCAAGAATATGCAACAAAAAGTTAATGCAGGCTTCCCGTTTGCCGTGCACGCCGTACAATACCTGTACCGGGATGGGATCGGGCTTGTCAGACACAGGTATGTTTGGCATCGCGAAATCCGAATGCTGCACAGCGGTGTTTACGCGAAACAGCGCAAGCTCACTCAAAAAATTATCCACAGCACCAGTGCCATCCTTGTGGCTAAGCCACTGCGTCACTTCCCGCACCAGTGCCGAGCCCTCCAGCGGGTGGTCATGGTAACGAAGCCCCATCGTCTCGCACAGCGCCGCACGCTGGTAATCCATCTTTGCCACAGAGCAAAGATAGCGCGCAATTAAAACGATGTGGTCGCTTTTTTTACCCGGCGTGCGTGAGCCGTTGCGCCATCGGCTGACTAGCGAGGTGTCAACCGAAATCGCCATTGCAAGGCGGCTGTTTGAGATAGAGAGCGCATCCATTACAGCACTCAATTTTTTACCAAATTCCATCATTCATTCCCCTGTTGCTAGCGCAGAAACAACTGTTTTGCGGGCGGTGGTGTTCAAGATGTTGCAGTTTGCGCTGTATAAAAATACCACAAGCAAATTATAACCAAAATAGCCGAGTTTTTCAACACCTTTGTCAATAAAAGATGACTGTCCTCTGTCATTGACAAAATCGTCTCAACCGTTGTAATTATCTGCATCGGTTATACAATAAAATTATACTGCACACACGTTGAAGAACTAAAATTGTTGCACGGTTTTGCAAAAAGCAAAGCAACGCGTACGCACTGTTGTCGGATTACAAAACGTCAATACAAAAGGATGTTGAATGAATGGATGCGCTGGTTAGCTTTCGTTTTTTGCTTTCTACCGGCTTTTTTCGCGCGGAGTCGTATTTCATCACGATTAGCAACAGTCAAATACACCTTGAACCGCAGGAAGGCGGAAGAAAAATTCGCATACCGCGGGAGCAGTTGCAAAATATTATGGTCTACTCCGATGTGCGGGAGATTGAGATTGTTACAAGCGACGAGGTGTTTATCGGTCGGTTGGATAACAACTGCCGTCTGGATATGGTGATGAATACCCTTTCGCTTTCGTTTGATTCACAGTTGGAGTATAGACCCCATTGAGTTCTGTTTTCATACATCATGTGATTGGTAGGAGGAACAATGCTATGCCATTTTGCAGCGCCTGCGGCACCGCACTGGAAAGCGGTGTTCGTTTTTGCACCCAATGCGGCAAATCGGTAGCCGCTAGTGTGCCTGTCTCTGCGCAACAGGTCGTCTCTTCGCCGCAGCCGGTATCGGCTCCTCAGCAGGATGCGAGGCCGGTTTATATGGTGCTGTCGGCCTCAAAAAAGGACGGTCTGCTTTCTAAGCCTGGATACCTGGTGTTCTACCCCGACTGTGCGGTGTTTGCTTACCTAACAAAGGAGCTGCAAAACGCAGAGAATGAGCGCCTGCGCGCGCAGCTCAAGGCAGAGGGCAAGGGCTTTTTTCAGAGCAGTGCGGCGATGATGAGCATGTGGAGCAATTACGGCGAGCAATATTACAGCCTGACCCGTGAGGACGTTCTGCGTCAGGCGGCCGAAAACTTTGCCGTGTACTACATGCAGGTATCAAAATGTTCGTTTGACACCTTTAACAGCAGTGCAGATTCTGACGATACCCGTGTGGGGGGCACAATTTCATTTCATACGGATGCGGGAAAGCTAAAGTTCTCACACCGCTACAACGATTCAAACGGCAACATTAAGGGCGTTTTGCAGGGCCTCTTCGGGCAACGGCTGCGTTACTCGGTCGCGGGCGGCGGGCTAATCAATATTCGTTTTTCAAGCAATAAGCAGGGATTTATATAGCGTTACCATGAAAACGGCAAAACGCGCGGGGCTTGTGTGGTACACTGTTGACAAAACCGCACAACTGCGCTGCAGAAAAAACAGAAAGGGGACAAAAACAATGATGAAAAAAGGGAAATACGGGGTGGCGCTTGGCATGATAGCCGCCGCCGCACTGGCATTTGGCATCTTAAAGATGCCCACTCTGGTTGTGCTTATTTTGGCGTATGCCCTACTTGCCGAAAAGGACGAATGGCTTACCCGTCAGACCCTCTATGCGTTTATGCTGACCGTTTCGTACTATCTAATCGACCTTGTATTGAGCGGCGGCTTTGCTGCATTGGTCGGAGTACTCGGTTGGCTAAGGTTTTACCGCCTGCTAGAGTTTACCTCGGGTGCGCAGGTTGTGTTGCAAACCGCGCTATACATACTTCTTATCGCCGCTTCCATCCTCGCACTGGTTCGTGTACTTAAGAACAAGGACGCAGGCATCCCGCTTGTCTCAAAGCTGGTTGACCTTGCAATGGGTGCTGCGCCCACTCCAAAGCCCGTATCGACACCAACACCCACTCCGGCTCCTCAGCCTATTCCAGTGCCAAAGCCATCACCCATACCGGCTCCTGTCCCTCAGCCTGTGCCCAAGCCTATCCCCGTACCCGTACCGCAGCCGGTATCGTCCGCCCCTGCAATGTCGGGATGGCAGTGCGTCTGTGGCACCCAAAACGACGGGAACTTCTGTGTAGGCTGCGGACAGAGAAAACAACAATAGAAACCGAGCTGGTTTTTCAAAGGAGGAAAACGCATGCAGCGATACTTTTGCTCGCAGTGCGGATCACAGATTAACGAAACGATTCGGTTCTGCGGCGAATGTGGCAAAGAGGTTTTAACCCAGTCCCCAGTATTAACGCCCGAACCTGTACCGAAACCTACCACCCCGCCGCAACCGCCACCCATGACTGCTTACACCCCGCCGCCTGCGTATCGTCCTGCGCCCGCGTATGCGGCACCCGCAGTGCGAAAAAACAACACCCCTGTTATCATCGCCGCGATTATCGGCGGTACGGTGGTTATACTGGCAGTCCTTACGGTGGTGCTGCTAGTCGGATTAAGGGGAAAGTCGCAGCCAAAAGCGGAGGACGGTGTGCTTGTTCATACGCCGATAGCACAGCAGAACCTACCCACGGTAAGCGAACAGCCCCAAAGCGAGGTTCTCTTAGACCCCACCCTGTCCGATATGGCGGGCTTGTGGCAGTCTGAGATGACATTGTATGACCTGACCGCCGCACAGGAGACTGAGGTGGTTTGGGTTCGCATGGATATTGAGGTTGTGCCAATAGACGACGTAACGGCAAACCTCATCCTGCATCCTTTGGAAGGCAGAGAGGGCGGTGCTGCGGTTGATTCCTCCGAGTTTAGTGGGGAAACCGAGACGCTCACGGCAACGTTTGAAAACGGTGGGCTGTCGATGATGCTTCCGTACGAACAAGAGGTCTACCTTTTTATGCCGATTGCGCCGAAAAGCGGGTCGTTGTTCGGGTCGGGGGAAGCGTATTTTGGCGACGAGGAATTTCAGGCAAAGGTCGTTATGACCATGCTCAAGCAGTAGCACCAATTCGATTTGTATAAGGAGAAGCCGCATGAGCAGAACAGACACGACAGGACGAAATCTTGTTCCCAGTAACGGCACGTACCGATGGGTATCGGAGATAAACCTACTTTTAGACCTTCGCATACCATTTACGGTGTGGAAGATTATGTTGTTCTCGACCTTTGTACCCATCTTTGCCCTAGCGGTTATTCAGGCCATTGACGGCATGTTGCTCGAAAGCCTAGGGGCAATCTTGCGGCTGTACCTGTTGCTTGCGGCAGTTGTTACTGGGCTGACCATACTTGGCTATTATGCGGTGTATATCCCTGTAATGGGGGCAAGGTGTGCCATCCTGTTTGAGATGAAGGAGGATGAAGTCGACCACATACTGCCCGCAAAAAACCAATCCCGACAAGAGCTCTTATCCCTACTGGGTATTGCGGCGGGGGCGGCGGTCGGTAATCCCACAGTAGTTGGCGCGAATGTGCTATCCGCCGTGCGCAGAACCATGAGAACCCGTTACAAGGATATCAGAAGCATTACCGTTTGGAAAAAAAGCGGAATCATACGGCTTCGCGCGTCAGATCTAACCCGAAACATCATCTATGCCCCGCCCGGACAGGTGAACTTTGTACTCGATTACATCCACGCACGTTGCAAACCCGATGTTGCGGTATATACACGGAGATGAGGTGACTATTGTGGCTTTTTGTAAGCATTGCGGCACCCAAACCAATGCCTCCGAGCGCTTTTGCGCCGGTTGCGGCACACCGACTAACAAGCTTTTGTGCCCACATTGCGGCGCGGGGCAAACCGGATCGGCAGCGTTTTGCAGCACCTGCGGTTTTTCTCTTTCACCCACTGCATATACGACTGTAGCTGCCCCGTCTGCGCGACCTGCGCCACCGCCCAACCCAAGGTCCGCGGGTGCTAATAAGGGAAAAACGGCAATTGTTATCACCTCCGTCGCCTGCGGACTTGCTATTGTGTTCATGTCCGTATGGGTGGCTACTGCCCTAAGCCCCGGAATTCAAACCGATATGGTTGCGGCACAGGCGAGTGACGCCGCGCTGCTACCTACCGAAAAGGATTACAAGGTTCGTGCGCAAACCGCCAAGGTAACGGAGGAACAGCCCGCGGCGTCCTTTGAAGGCGCGATGATTGATTTTGGCATCTTTAACATCGACGGCGAGCTGGAGGTTTCGTGCAAGACGCTGCCGATGAAGGAGGACAAGGATAACGGGGTGCGCGTTGCCGCGTATGACTTTACCCTTGCGGGCAAAGATACGTTTGACGATGTGGTGACCATTACGCTACCCTATGATTCCAATTATGGGCAGGATAGCGTGGGCGCACGGTACTACAACGAGCAAACCAACGAATGGGAGAGTGTCCCCTACGAGGTGGACGCGCAAAACAACACGGTGCGCATCTTCACCACTCATCTTTCCACCTACGGTGTGTTTGAGGTGGACAACGAGAAGTCGCGCGCGGCCTACATCACCCATGTGTATCGCACCGCGCAGATCATACCGCCTGAGATGGCGAAGGCGATACTGGAGGAGTACACGCAGACCGGTTCCCCCGGTCCCTCGGCGTTTGAGGCGGGGCTTGAGATAACAAACGGCATCTCGGGGCTTTCGTCCGCCTACCTGACGACCACGACCTTGGGTGGCGCATATGGTTCCGCGCTGCGGCTGCAGTTTAACCAACTTTCCACCCATGCCGGGGTCGCGCTTGCGGTGGTACAGCTGGCAAACGATATCTACACCGGCAAGGAGAACCGCGAAACCGCTACCAATCTAACTAGAAACATCATCTTCTCAGGGGTCAGTCTGGTGGGTACCGCCGCCATGCAGCTTGCCTTTGTTGGTGTATATGCCATAGACTACTCGCTTACCAGCTTTGGTAAGGCAGCGGTGCAAACAAAGCTTGAGAATATCGACCGCGTTTACCGCTACTACAACGAGCACGAGAATGCCCGCACCCTAAAGCAGTGGCGCAGTATCTTTATCGATATCTATGATCAAAATCGCAACGATCCAAACCGAGCAAAGGAACTGATGGACGAAGCGATAGACAGCTACTGCAACGCGTTTTGGGATTACCCAAACCTTGACGAGATAGCGGGCGTAGCAGGCTACAGCAACCTGTCGTGGCCAAGCCCCACTGACATAACGCTGCTGACCAAAAACTATAAGTACGACCTAATTGACCGCCTGTACCCCGTGTTTACATCTCTTAGAAACTACGTCGTGCAACAGATTAACGACGAATACAACAAAAGGCTGGATAGTTTAAAGCGATTTTTAAACCAGCGGGTGGACATTACCATTACAGAGAAGCTCGAAAAGGAACAAAAGCCCCTGTACGCGGGCTATACCGTTCGCTTTACGCCACTTTCCGGCGACGCAGACCCCAAGTATTGGACGGGGAAGCTCGGCAAGGACGGCAGCATCAGCACCTTCTTTACGCTGCTGGGGCACCTGCAATGCGGGTCGCCCGATACGATAGAGCTTTACGAGCCAGGGGACAGCCCCGGGGTGGATAAGCCGATTCTCGCCGTGCCGTTTGAGGTAGAGCTGCCAAAAACGACGGTGATACTCTCCCCGCAGGGTATTACCCTTGACGAGCTAGTGGGCACGTGGGACACCCTAACCAACGTAGGCGATTTTGACATGCCCTACCTTGACGGCCTTGCGGAGCAGATGCAGGGCATTGAGGGGATGGACGAATACCTTGACAGCTATCTCGGCTACGATTATACCGGCGAATACCCCGGTGCGCTGACAATAGAAAAAACAGGAGAAAACACCGCGCTTATCACCATCCGCAGCAGCAGTGGCGGTGGGTCAGGCGAGTACGGGGCAGCGGGCGACGTCACCTATTCGGGGGTATACGAGTCGGAGGTGATGACCATGACCCCGAACGGGCAGGTGGCTGGGGATACGGTTAAGCTCACCTTCTCGCGAGAAGACGGCGTCCTTGTGTTTTCTGGCGGCTCAGACTACAACAGCGAGGTGGTCAGCTACAACTTTACTATTACAGGAACCAAGCGATAGCGCGTTTGCCGTTAGTCAGCGGCGGGCAGGGTTGCCCGCCGCTTTATCTTTTGTTTTGGTTTGACAATCTATGGACAATGCATTATATTAGTAACGACTTTGTTTTCGGTGTCTGCCCGCGACTGTTTATGGCAGATAGTTTTTACTGTGAGGAGATTATGCTAACGTTATGGCCATATTACTACTTATTCTAATCTATCTTGCCTTTATCAGTCTAGGTCTGCCCGATTCGATGATTGGCGCGTCCTGGCCTGCCATGCAGCCGGAATATACTGTGCCTTACAGCTACGCGGGTATTCTATCGATTGTCGGATTTGCGTTTACCATCCTATCAAGCTTTTTCAGCGTGAAGGTCATCCGCCGCTTTGGAACGGGTCGGGTGATGATTGCAAGCGTACTGCTTACGGCAATCGCACTGTTTGGCATCTCGAGCGCACCGTCGTTTTATCTTGCCATCGCCTTCTGCATTCCACTTGGGCTGGGCGGCGGCTGTGTGGATGCGGGGCTTAACGCGTTTGTGGCGGAGCACTACAAGTCGCGCCACATGAGCTGGTTGCACTGCTTTTGGGGTGTGGGCGCGATGATTGGTCCCGCCATTATGTCGCGCAGCATACTGGCCGAAGGTTGGCGCAGCGGGTTTTTCGCCGTCTCTTCCCTTCAGTTTGCGCTGTGCATCATTCTGCTGTTTTCTTTGCCGCTTTGGAAGCGCGTTGCCGCAAACTCTGGCGATGTGCCGACCGAACAAGACGGGGAGCCGCAGCCGACCGACGACAAGGGCATGTTCTATGTGCTGCGCATTAAGGGTGTTAAGTCGGTGCTGTTTTCCTTTTTGTTTTACTGCGCAGCGGAAGCAACCATGGGGCTGTGGGGCGCAAGCTTTATGACCACCGTCAAAGGCGCAAGCCCTGCCGAAGCGGCACAATGGGTGTCGTTTTTCTTTCTCGGCATTACAATCGGTCGATTTGTTACCGGCTTTGCCACCATCAAGCTGCGCAACACCGCACTGATTCGTCTGGGGGAAGGGATTATCCTTGCAGGTATCCTGCTGGTGCTGTTGCCATTGCCCGTGGTCGTGAACGCGGTGGGCTTTGTTTTAATCGGGCTTGGCTGTGCGCCAATCTTCCCCTGCATGCTGCATGAAACGCCGGCGCGCTTTGGCAAGCAGAACGCGCGGGTTATTATGAGCTTTCAGCTTTCGTTTTCGTATATCGGCTGCACCGTAATGCCGCCTCTGTTTGGTGTTTTGGCACAGAACACCACCTTTATGACCTTCGCCCCTTACCTTTTGATTTGCATATTGCTGCTAATCGTCTGCACCGAACGCATTCACCGAATTACGCGACAGGTTTTGTAATACTTAAAAATCAACAATAAATGCCCCGAGTGGCTCACAAACAACGTGTGACCGACCTCGGGGCTTTTTATACTAAAAAATCCTTGTACGTTTGACTGAAAGAACAAAACCGAACGGCTGCCTTCATTTTGGCGTGCTAAATTGTAACCCGTGCCTCTCCAGATTCGGCAGCGTCGTCCGCCACCGCCTTTGCAACCGCGTCCGCCACCTTCTTATCCAGTGCGCTTGGGATGATGTAGTCGGCGCACAACTCTTCAGAGGATACAAGCGCTGCGATGGCATATGCGGCGCGCTGCTTCATGCTCTCGGTAATGCGTTTTGCGCGGACGGCAAGTGCGCCCTTAAAGATACCGGGGAACACCAGCACGTTGTTGATCTGGTTTGGAAAGTCGGAACGACCTGTGCCCACAACCAACGCGCCGCCACGCTTAGCCTCGTCGGGCATAATCTCGGGCGTCGGGTTTGCCATAGCAAGCACAATGCCGCCGTTCATGGTAGACACCATCTCGGCGGTGACAAGCCCCGGACGGGATACGCCCACAAACGCGTCCGCACCGCGCAATGCATCCGAAAGCAGACCGCGCTCGTGGTGTAGATTAGAAATCTTTGCAATCTCTACCTGAGGTACGGTCAGGTTGTTGTCACCCTCGCAGATGATGCCGTTTATGTCGCACAGCACCACGTTGCCAAAGCTCATCGAGATAAGCAGGTTGCCGATGGCAATGCCCGCCGCACCCGCGCCGTTAATCACGATTTTAAGTTTACCCATCTCCTTGCCGGTGACCTTAATCGCATTGATTAAAGCCGCCGCAACCACAATGGCGGTGCCGTGCTGGTCATCGTGGAATACAGGAATATCGCACAGCTCTTTAAGCCTACGCTCCACCTCAAAGCAGCGGGGCGCCGCAATATCCTCAAGGTTAATGCCGCCGAAGCTTTTTGAAATCAGATAGATAGTCTCCACCAGCTTGTCCACGTCCTTGGTGTCCACGCACAGGGGGAACGCGTCTACCCCGCCAAACTCCTTAAACAGGGCGCATTTGCCCTCCATCACCGGCATGCCTGCGGCAGGACCGATGTCCCCCAGACCCAGCACAGCGGAGCCGTCGGTGACAACGGCGACCAGATTTGCACGCCTTGTCAACTCAAACGACTTTTCGTAGTCCGCGGCAATCGCGCGGCAGGGCTCGGCAACGCCTGGGGTGTACAACAGCGAGAGATCCTCGCGGGTGTTAATGGCGGCGCGGGAAACGACCTCGATCTTACCGCGCAGCTGATAGTGAAGGTCCAGCGATTGCTTGTTGATATCCATGCTATATAGACTTCCTTTCGGTGGGTTTTACTTGACGACGAGGGACGTTATACCATCTCCTCGGGGCGGAACACCTCGTCGAACCGCTCGGCACTTAACAGACCCAGCGTTACGGCAGCTTCGCGCAGTGAGGTGTTGTGCTCATACGCGTGCTTTGCGCACTTTGCCGCGTTGTCGTAGCCGATGTAGGGGGAAAGCGCTGTTACAAGCATCAGCGAGTTGTGCAGGTTGTGCGCCATCCTCTCGCGGTTTGCTACAATGCCCACCACGCAATGGTCGTTAAACGAGCGCATCGCGTCTGCAAGCAGGCGAACCGACTGCAAAAAGTTGTAAATGCACACCGGCATAAAGACATTGAGCTCGAAGTTGCCCTGAGAAGCGGACATGCCCACCGCCACATCGTTTGCCATCACCTGTACGGCAACCATCGTCACCGCCTCGCACTGGGTTGGGTTTACCTTGCCCGGCATAATCGAGCTGCCCGGCTCGTTTTCGGGTATAAAAATCTCGCCCAGACCGCAGCGCGGACCACTTGCAAGCCACCGCACGTCGTTTGCGATCTTCATCAGGTTTGCGGCAAGCGCTTTTAATGCGCCGTGGGCAAACACCAGCTCGTCCTTTGCGGTCAGGGAATGAAATTTGTTGCGGGCGGTTACAAACGGCTCGCCGGTTAACGCCGCAATCTGCGCGGCCGCCTCCTCGGCAAAGTCCGTTGGGGCATTGAGCCCGGTGCCCACCGCCGTGCCGCCCAGCGCAAGCTGCATCAGCGGGGGTAGAGACGCGATTATCATCTCCCGCGTGGTCGTAAGCATCGCGTGCCAGCCGCTAATCTCCTGCGCAAAGGTGATAGGCGTTGCGTCCTGCAGGTGAGTACGCCCCGATTTGACGACATCCCCATTCTCTTTTTCAAGCCGCTCAAGGGTGTTTGCCAGCAGGTCTAGGGCTGGCAGCAGCTGCCGCTTGATTGAGAGTACCGCCGCAATGTGCATGGCGGTGGGAAAGGTGTCGTTGGAGCTCTGAGACATATTCACGTGGTCGTTCGGGTGCAAAAGGCGTTTGCCGCACAGCTCGTTTGCCCTGTTTGCAACCACCTCGTTTGCGTTCATGTTCGACTGCGTACCGCTGCCCGTCTGCCAAACCGCAAGCGGAAAATGGTCATCCAGTGCTCCCGCTAAAATCTCGTCGCATACCTGTGCAATCAAGTCGGCGCGCTCATCGTCCAGCTTACCAAGACGCTTGTTTGCCTGCGCGCATGCCTTTTTTAGAACGGCAAACGCACGGATAATCTCACCGGGCATCTTCTCGGTGCCAATCTTAAAATTCTCAAGGCTGCGCTGGGTTTGTGCCGCCCAATAACGGTCCGCGGGCACGGGGATTTCGCCCATCGAGTCCCGCTCTATTCTTACATCTTGTTTTGTCTGCTCGCTCATCTGTGTACACCTCAATACCCATTGCGTTATGCCGCCAAAATGCGGCTCCTAACCCACTATAAAGGCTGAGGAAAGGGGTGTCAAGCCCCTTCCCCCACTTAACGTATTGTTTTCACTCGCCACGCTACATCTCGCGGGAGTATTTAGATAGGTAGTAAAGCGTAACGCCTTGAATTACTAAGTATGCAGCCACCATAACTAGCACAACCGCAAGCCCTGCGTTAAGTAGTACGCAGATAAGCATCGCGGTGCCGTAGATGACGCTCATTGCGTCAAAGCCCTTACCCTTTGCCTTGTCGCGGATAGCGGCGTTGCGCTCGTCGTTTTCTTCTATCTGCTCAAGGCGCTGCTGCTCGGGATGTCTCTTTAGAATGAGCGCGGAGATCAGCTTTGCGATGCTCATACCCGTAAGTCCTGCACCGAGACCGATAAAAACCCCCGAAATGGTTTTGTACGCCTCGCTGTTATAATACCCACCTACAACGACTAGCCCTAGTCCAACCAACAGCAAAACACTAAATACCACAACTATTTTCTTCATCACTGCCACTCTCCTCGTATAAAAAAATCTGTTCAATTGTTAAGCCAAAAAAACGCGCGATGCGAAACGCGAGTACAATGGACGGGTTGTAGCGTCCGTTTTCAAGTGAGCCGATGGTCTGCCGCGAGACCCCAAGCAGGTCGGCAAGCTCCTCTTGCCGGATGCCGCGCTGTTTGCGCAGCTCTTCCAGTCTGTTTTTCATTGCTTCACCTCTATAAAAATGTAAAGTTAACTTTCCGTCGTTAATCGTATCACGTACGCCACGAAATGTCAAGCGTGCTTTACATTTGTAAATTAAACAAAAAGATGACCTGAGTGCGGCAATGCCCTCAGGTCAAACTATGTTATTGCCAGTACGTTTATGACGCAACGCAAAAATACAGCGGTTTATACGCTTCCAAGTACCCCTTGTGCGATTGCGTACGCGGCACGGTCGATGTTACCCGAGGTAAGCATCTGCTCGTATTCTGAGGGGTTAGACAAAAAGCCCAACTCGCACAGCACCGAGGGCGCGTAGTAGGTGCGCGTCACCACATAGGTGGAGCGGTATATGTCCCGCGCCTTGCGTCCGGTTTGGCTGGAAAGCTGGTTAAGCAGGTTGCGCGCGAGACTGGAAGAGCCAGGCGTATAGTAATAGATTTCCACACCGGTGGATTTGCTGGAGTTTGCCGATTCTGCCGTGCTGTTAAAGTGCATCGACACAAAGAAGTCTGCCTTTACCCGTTCACCAAGCCCCGCCCGGTCGGCTTGGGTTACGCCGTTGTCGCTCTGGCGTGTCAGGTACACCTGCGCGCCAAGCTCTTGGAGGTAGGCGCGCGCCTTTTGCGCAACGGCAAGGGTCAGGTGCTTTTCCATCGCGCCGTTATCCCCCACAGGACCCAACGCGCCGGGGTCGACACCGCCGTGCCCGGGGTCGAGCACCACGGTGATGCCATCCAGTGGCTTATCTGCACTGCCTGATTTTGCAGGTGCCTTTTTAAAGTACAGCACCGCGTCGCTGCCGCGGTAGCTTACGCTGTAGCCCCATACCGACGCGCCGCTTTTCACCGTAAAGGTGGCGGTCTGCCCGCTAACGGTACAGGAGGAGAACAGCCCGCTCCCCGAAACATCAAAGCCATCTAACCCCTTAAGGTTGTACAAAGACACGCTTACCTCGCTGCCCGAACGGGAGAATGCAAACGGAACGCCGGCGCCGCCCTTTAGCACGTAGCCTTCGCCGTCGTTGTCTTTTTCCAGAGTAATGCCCTTTAGCTGGGGGGCAGCAACCGTTTCGCCCTCCAGCATCGTCACGGCGGATTTCTTTACATACCCGCCCATCGAGAGCTTAAACATGGTGTCGGTCTCGTCTGAGACGTAGTCGGTGGTATCCTTGCGCAGGTTGGTGACCGAGTCGGTGCCGTCGCTTGTCTTATAAACAAGGGTGATGTCATCGAGCATGCGAACCGAGGCGATGGTGCTTGCACCGACGTAGAACAGATCCCCCGATGAGGTAAACCGTGTGGTGTTACCGCCGTACTGCAGCGTATAGGTCACCTTGCCTAGGTTTGTGGTGCGGGTCTCGGCCCAATCGCCGCTTACCGAGAGCGTCCCCTTATAGGTGGCGGGTACCCCGTTTTCGGCTGTGGCTGCCACCTGCTTTAGCGTGCATACGTTATCGCCGATGCTTGCGGTCACAATGCCGCCCGACGGCGCAATGCATTTTACCTCGTAGCTTTGCCCGCTCTTTACCACGCCCATCGAAGATGGCAGCATCGAGCCCTGATTTATCTTTGTAATCTTGCTTACACCCGTGCTTGCAGATGAACGCTTGATGGTGCGGGTGATGGTTTTATCTCCCTGTGTAACCGTCACGGTGGTGCTGCCCACAGGGATGTTCAGGAACACGCCAAAGGTGCCACCCGGAGCGCGGTTTGTCACTAGCTCGCCGTTTACGTAAAGATCCCGGTTGGGGTTTGAGGAGCCCATTAAAAAGTAGGTTGCGGTGTTAATTGATATGTTGCCGCTTGGGCGAGTAACGGCCAGCTTGCCGCTTACGGCAAACGAGCTGGTGCGGTCGCTCACTGTGCTGTCAAGGTACAGCCTAGACAGCCTGCCGAACAGGTCAAGGGGGTTTGTCATCAGCGATGTACTGTCGCTGTACACATGCCCGTCGCTGTAGTTGCTGCGTGCCATCATAATCTGGTACATCAGCTCAGACGGGTCCATATAGCTACCCCCGCTCTGCGAGATATCGCCGAGTGCCGCGCTGTTTATCGCGGGCATCAGTAGTACCGGCGTACCGTAGGTGGCATCCTTCCACCCCTCTATGCGGGTTTTGTAGTCGTCTGTGCCATACCCGATGGCGGTGTACAGCCGCGGTATGATATAGTCGATGATGCCGCCTGCAATCCACGCCTGGGTGTCGTAGCTGTTATCCAGCGTGTACGCGTCGCTTGTGGCGGTAACGCCGAAGAATGCAGACTTATCGGCGGCGGCGACCCGTTTGGAGACCTCGCTTACCAGCGCCGTGACGTTGTCTTGGCGAAACTCGTCAATCGAGCTTGTGCCGCCGTATTTTGCGTAGGATTTCGTGTCGTCCAAATTTTTCGGGTACAGATCGGTCTCGAGCAATACGCCGTCAATGGGATATCCCGACGTAAGCTCGGCGGCGGCGTCCGCAAACAGCGTTCTGACGGCGGGATTTGCAATATCGTAGTATTTTGCGCCGTTGTCGCCGTTAATTAGATACTCGGGGTGCTGCGCGGCAGGGCTTTTTGCACTTAGGCTGTTCTGGGGCAGATTATCCCCCCTTGCTGAGGAAAGCTGCGGCGGAACGTACCCTTGGGTCGGATCTACATACCGACTGAGCGTCGCAAGGTCTTCGCTGTTCGGCGTGCCGAGTGTTGCACGTACCGGGTCTATCCACGCAAAGACCCGTATGCCACGCTTTGCCGCGGCGGAGCACAGATAGCGCAGCGGGTCAAACGTCAGGTCGGAGCCCTGCTTGCCGGTGAGGTAATACGAAACGGGAAACACCTTTGAATTATATAGCGAGTCCCCCGAGGCGCACACCTTAAAGAATACGGCGCTTAGCTTGTTTTGCGCCGCAAAGGTTAAAATCTCGTCAAGCTCCTTTTTTAAGGACGCTTCGCTGAGCCCGGGTGCGGACGGAAAGTCCTTGTTATTAAAAGAGTCCACAAACACGCCGCGCAGCTCTTTGCCACCCAGCGTTTTTTGCGAGGTGTCCGTCTCTGCAAAAACGATTGTCCCACAGGATAGCAGGATGCCGACCGCCATAACCCCCGCTAAAAGTCTCATCAGTCGCTTTGCCATCTTGTGTCCTCCTTGAATGAGTAACTATTCTTATCTAACCAGTGTGTCTTTACACGCATAATACTGCGCGCAATGTGACAAAAACCCAGTTATTTCTACTTTATATAATGTCATCATACCACATTTATCCGTCCATTTCAGCCCTTTAACGACATTTTACATAACACACCGACATTTTTCTGCGTTGACGTGCACCGCGGCAAAGGGGTATAATGGAAATGAAGGCAAGCAGACTGCCACCCTGCTTTACGAGGAGGTTACCCCCTATGCGTCGAATTGTACCAGCGTGCATCACGCTGTTATGCGTGTTCGCGGTGTTTTTCAGTGGATGTTCCGACACACAGGCCGCTGTGACTGTCGAAGAACAAGATGGCGTGCAGCGCAGCTTTGCACAGGTTTATACGCTGCGTTTTCCCGAACTATACTCGCAGTACGCCCAGCGCGGCGTGTTTGCGACATCCGAGACCGAGAACGGGCAGGAACAGGACACAACGCCCTATGTACACAAGCTATACGCCGATTTTATGCCCTTTGAGTCCCTTGACCAAATTCAAGCACTCGAGCTTGCGGACGACGAGATGAGCGAGCAGCAGTACAACGAGCAGCTTACCGCCATATACGATTCGCTTCGGGTGGTTTTTGTGGTTACGGTGTACGATAAGAGTAAGATACCTAGCGATGCCGACCTTTCGTTGATAACCGGGTTTGCAAACAACACCCTGCTTGGCGAGTGGGGGGATTACCTGTGCTACGCAAGCACTCCCGTGCGTGACGAAAGCGATATGTCAGAGCAGAGTCTTAACGCCTACCGCGCGTTGTGCGGCGGCATACAGGAGATATTTGATAGCATCCAACCGCTGGCCCAGTGACATATGATTACATAAACGGCGCCCTTACGAGAGTATCGTAAGGGCGCTGTTTTGCTCAATGCCTATTTGGGGGCAAGCACATCCGCATAATCGGGGTTTTTCTCAAACCATTTAACCGCGTACGAGCAGGTTGGCACCGCCTTCTTTTGACCCGCGCGCAGGGCATCGGCTGCTGCTTTGAGCAATTGGGCGGCTACACCCTGCCCGCGCAGGCTGTCGTCCACAAAGGTGTGGTTGATGTTGACGACAGAGTCGGACACGGCAGGAAAGGTGACCTCTGCAAGCAGGCTGCCCGTATCGTCGACGAGATAGATTCGGTTCGGTTCCTGTATAAAATTCATGGCTTTTTTCATCCTTTCTTCTATTGTTCTGTTAATGTAAGCCTACTTCACAACCGTCGTGTTGTCAACAGACCGAGCCTTTGATGCACGCCTCGTACCGCTCTGAGACCTCCTGCCAGTTGATGACGGAGAACCAGTTGTCTATGTACTCGGCGCGACGGTTTTGGTATTTGAGGTAGTAGGCGTGCTCCCATACATCAAGCAGCAGAATCGGGCATACCCCCGACGCAAACGGCACATCCTGATTCGCGGTGGTCGCTATGGTAAGCCAGCCGCCGTGGCAGACCACCAGCCATGCCCACCCCGAACCAAACCGGCCGAGGGCGGCAGCCTTGAAACGTTCCTGCCATCTGTCATACGACCCGAAGCTGCGGCATATGGCTTGCAGCAACGCCCCTTGTGGTTTTTGCCCCTGGGCGGGCGCCATCAATGAGAAAAACAGGTCGTGGTTATACACGCCGCCCCCGTTGTTGCGCACCGATTCGCGCGCCTGCTCGGGCAGGGTCTCCCATCGCGCAAGCAACGCGCTTAACGGAACACTCTGAAGTGACGGACACCCCGCAAGTGCCTTATTCAGATTGTCTACATAGGTTTGCAGATGCTTATCGTGGTGCAGGTGCATGGTTTCTTCGTCAATATACGGCTCTAGCGCGTCGTAAGCATACGGTAGCGGGACCAACTGGTAGGGGTAACATTGGTTGATACTCAAAATAGCTCACTCTCCTTATACCCCAGTATATGTTTGTCCGCTTTTAAAGTTGACCATATTTAACCCACTTTTTAATCTTCCACCTTGGGTTTTGAATGGTAAAAGAGAAGCCGCCCTAAGGACATGGCTTCGTCCAAAGGGCGGCGTATTATCGCGGGATTATGATAACGCAGTCAGCTCAAAAAGTTAAAATTGTAAAACTCAAGGCTCAGCTCATCCTCTGGGATGGCAAGCGAAAGCGCGTTGCCGTTTTCGCGGTCTAAGATTAGTTCAAACTGCGTGCCCTCGGTCTGCCCAAGTATCTTAATCGCCTTGCCGGTATCCTCTATGCTCACGCCGCGGTCAGCCAGCGATGAGTTTAGCGACGAGATAAGCAAGGACGAGAGCGCCTGCCCGGGAACCGAATCGGGGTTGACCGAGAAGCTTAGCTTGCCGTAGTTGACCGTGACAAGGTCGCCGGTGTAATCAAACGACAAATCCTTCAGCGTCTCGGGGCTTGCAAAGGTCACGACGCAACGTTGCTGATCCTTAATTACTTCAACGTCCGCCTTGATGTCCTGATACTGTACCACCGCGCGGGTGTTATAGGAAGCTGAGGACAGGTTTTCGGTTGCCTTTTCGGGGTTTGGTCTTGAAGCAGAGCACGCAGTCAGGGTCAGTAATACAGTCAGTGTGACAGCTGCAACTATCCTTTTCACGGCATAGCACCCTCCTTTCGGGGCAGCGGCTTCCTTGGCGGTATTCTCATTAAATACCTGAAAATCAAACTGTAAAGCCAAATACGCCACAATCAACAGAGCAATCCATGTAATCTAAACGGGTAAAACGTTTCATGTCCGGCAGTCATCTTATGTCGCACACCGCTATGGAACGCACGACAGTTATGCAAGCTCGCGGAATACAAGATGCAGGTCGCCGAGTACATCGCTTGGTTGCATGGTGGTCTTACACAGCCGCTGTGCGGTAATCTGCGCCGCTCGCGCGTGCAGGTACACACCGCACACCGCCGCCTCTTTGGGGGAGTGCCCCTGTGCGAGTAGTCCGCCAATCATGCCCGCAAGCAGGTCGCCGCTACCGCCCTTGGCAAGACCAGAGTTCGGGCAGTTAAGCAGATACACACTGCCATCGGGCAGCGCGACCACGGTATACGCGCCCTTGAGCACCAGCGTAACGCCGTTTGCCTGCGCATACTCCGCCGCAAGTGATGCACGGTTTTGTTCGATGAACGCCGTGTCCTTGTTTACAAGACGTGCAAACTCCCCGTAATGCGGGGTAAGCACGACACCGCCCGTAGCCTGTCTTACTATATCTATGTCACGGGCAAGGGCATTTATACCATCTGCATCCAAAACAATGGGGCAGTCGGCGTTTGAAACGAGCGACAACAATGCCATGCGCGTACCGGCGGTGTTCTGTAAGCCGCAGCCTACTACGCACGCCGTTTTGCCCTTGACAGCCGAAGCAAGCGGCACTGCGGCATCGGCACCGAGCACGCCTTCGTCGGTATCGGGCATGGGCAGCATCACCTGTTCTATCAAATGCCCCGATAAGACGGGGATAATCTGCCTTGGCGATGCAACATACACAAGACCCGCACCGCTGCGTGACGCGGCGCGGGCGCACAGCACGGCTGCCCCAGTCATGCCAAGGCTACCCGCCGCAACCAGCAGTCTACCGAAGGTGCCTTTATACGAATCGTCAGTGCGCGGTCGCAGCAGCCGTTTGACCAGCGCCCCGTCAATCAGGTGGGTTTTGCTGCCCACCGACCCGTATACGTCGTCGGTGATGCCGATGTCGCACACCGCCACCTCCCCCAGCATGGGGGCAACGGTGGGTTCGATGTGCGCGGGCTTTAGGCAGCCAAACGCGATGGTACAGTCGGCGCAAAAGCATCTACCCTCTACCCTACCGCTATCCGCGTTCATGCCGCTTGGGATATCAAGCGAATACACCCGCGCTTTGGACAGCCCCGACATCTCCGCCAAAAAGCCACAGCCGTCGGGTAGCATGCCGTGAAAGCCTGTGCCGAACAGTGCGTCGATGATGAGATCCGCTTCCATTAGCATCAGGTTTACCGAAGGGCGGCTTTCCTCCAACCGTAGGATGCTGACCGGCTCACTGTGCAGCAGGCGGAGCATCTCCCTTGCTTCGTCGGAGCGGGGCTCTCCCCCTGCCAATACGCAGGAGACCACGGCACCGTCTCGTGCAAGGCGCCTTGCCACCACAAAGCCGTCACCACCATTGTTGCCGATGCCGCATAGCACCACGCAACGCTTACCGAATAGTGCCCCCTCGCGCCCGGCTATGATCTGATACGCGCCCGTTCCGGCGTTTTCCATGAGCCGCAGAAAGGTAAGCCCGTGCGACAGGCTGGCGCGCTCGGCAGAGCGCATCTGTTCGGTGGTAAGTATCCTCATAAAGCAAGCCTCCGTTCTGACAAATGTTCTGGGACCATGCAAAGCACCCGTGCGAAGTCACCATAACAAGCACCGACTAAACGACCGCTAACACAAGGGTTCTTTGCTTATATCCAGCCGTGGCGGACAGGACGCGTGAGGGTATTGCGCCACCGCGTCAAAGGCGACCACAAAGGCAAGCGCAAGCTCGTCGGTATGGCTTAGGCTAACCGAAAACAGCAGGTTTCTTTGCGCTGCCGCCGCAAATGCTCTGCCCGAGAGCTTAAAATAGGGTGCGCCCAAGCTATCGCGCAGCACCGCAATTTCGCACAGCGCAAAGCCGCGGATACCCGTGCCCATTGCCTTGCTAAACGCCTCTTTGGCAGCCCAGTTGGCGGCGACGGTCTGCGGATTCATACCCCTGCTCTCAAACAGGCTTATCTCCTCACGCGAAAACACCCTCGCCATAAAACGAGGGTTTTTCATGCTATGTTCAATTCGGGCAACGCTACATAAGTCCGTTCCGGTGTAAATCATTTTGCAATAACCGTGGCAAAAAAGGTCTCATGGCGGTGAGCATCTTCTCGGGAGGGGTAAACACCACCAGCGTTTTGCCGAAGTTTACGCTTTTATATACGAGGTACCATGTGTTTTCGGTGTCCTTTTCATCGGCGCACGCAAAAATTTTGGTTTTATATTCGGTGTGCGCATGTGCAGACGCATTGTATTTGCCTACAGCCTCTACCTCGCGGCAGACCACCGTAATTAGGCGCTTGCGCTTACGCTGGGAGATAATCTTATCGATGTCAATCTCGCCATTTGTAAAGGAATACTCATACTCAATATTAAAGCCGGTTAACAGGTACCATCCGCCGTACCCCACGGCCGCTACAGCGGCAATGGCTAAAATCGAGAGACTACCAAGCCCAAACGAAAGGATAAAGAGTAAAAGCATCAGCACACCGCCAAGCAGCGCGATTGAAACCTTGAGCAGCGTGGTGACAGCGGTCGATCTTTTCTTGACGAGGTACTCCATAAAAACGTCCATTACAAAACCCAACCCTTTTGATTTATAGTACAATAACCATTTTCGCACAAGCAACGATGTGCTTTATGCTAAAATTATGTGCATAATTTTATTAAATTATAGCATACCGCGCCCGTTTATTCAATAAATCAACCCAGTGATATTATGGACAAAGTAAAAACAATCCACGCATCCAAACAAACCGAAACCTCTGTGGGGGGAAACCTCCTTGTAAATAACCAAAAAGCATACTATAATAACCCTAGTAGTATTTGATACTAGTGGCTTTTGGTTGGCAAGGCAAGTGAAGTGGTCGTGCCTGCCACGAACAGGACATGTGATACGGTGCAGCACTTGGCATAAAAACTGCGCACCAATGGACGGTGAATGAGATGAAAAACATTGGCGCTGCGATACTCCATTACTTCAAGGCAACGGACAAGCTGTTGCTATTTTTAACCCTTGTGACAACCGGCTACGGTATGCTGATTCTCGCAGGGGTGTCTGAAGCGTTTTCAAGCGGTATGCGCGGGCTTTATGTGCAGCTTGCGGGTACCGGCATTGGTATTATTTGTGCTGTTATTTTATCAAAGTTCGATTACAAGCTGCTTGGCAAGCTGTGGAAACTACATGTGCCCCTTGCCTATGCACTGATGCTTGCAACCTTTCTGTTTGGCTATGGGCGTGCGGGTGCCAGCGGAGACAACCTAAGCTGGATTGCACTGCCCTTTGGCGCAAGTCTGCAGCCGTCGGAGTTTTTAAAGATTTCGTTTATTCTGTCGTTTGCTTACCACCTTGATAAGGTGAAGGACACGCTAAACCAACCACTTACACTGCTTGCGCTCTGCCTGCATGGTGCAGCACCTGTGCTAATCATCCACTTTCAGGGGGATGACGGCATGGCGGTGGTGTTTATCTTCATCTTTGCTGCTATGCTGTTTGCGGCGGGGCTTTCAATGCGATATCTGCTTGCGGCAGGCGTGCTTGGGGCTTTAGCGATTCCCTTGGCTTGGATCTATGTGTTGACCGACAGCCAAAAGATGCGATTTTACGCCATCTTTACCCCAGGCATTGACCCACTGGGCGTAGAGTACCAGCAAAACTCTGCGCTTGTTTCGCTTGGCTCGGGAAGGCTGTCGGGCATCGGACTATTTTCGGACTCGCACCGCTTTGTAGATGAGATACAAAACGACTTTATCTTTGCGTTTATTGGGGAAGCGTTTGGACTAATCGGTGCCATCGCCGCTTTGTGCCTAATCTTCGGTGTGGCTGCAAAGATCTTGTTTATCTCTCGCGGCTGCAAGGATACGCTTGGGCAGAGCATCTGTGTGGGCATCTTTGCAATGATTGCTGCACAAACCGTGATTAACGTGGGCATGTGCCTGAAGCTTTTGCCCGTTATCGGCATTACCCTGCCCTTCTTTTCGAAGGGTGGCTCGTCTATTTTGTCTATCTATCTGGCTATCGGGCTTGCCCTGAGCGTTTATATGCATCAGTCGGTGGCCCTGTTTTCGGATAAACGGTGACACATGGCGAGGACTGCCGTGGTTGTGCTCTGAGCCATACATACCCTTTGCAAATAAGCTTACTATAGTGCTTGTGCTTCTAACTATATGAACAGCGACTACCCCGCTAATGCAGATACTGCAAAGGTGGGGTAGTTTTTTGAGATTTGGTTAACCCTTGCCCTCTGCCTCCAGACGTTTTGTGAGGGAATTTAGGTTCTCAACGGTTTTTTTATTCAGAAAATGCTCTATCTTCTCCACCTGCTCCAGCTCGTTTTCCGAATGGTTGAGCACGCATAAAAACCGTTGCAGGACGGCGTGGCGGTAAAGCAGGTAATCCCCCGCTTTTCTCCCTTTATCGGTTAACACAATATAGCCGTATTTTTGTGCATAGATATAGCCAGTAGCATTGAGATGCGTTATCATCTTTGATACGGAGGGCGGGCTGACGTTTAGCTTTGCGGCAAGCTCCCCAATGCGCACGACCGTGCTTTGCTTAAGCAAGCGACAGATCATCTCAAGATAATCCTCCATGGCGGCCGTCAGCTCGCCCTCGGTCTGAGCCTGGTATCCCTTTAGGGTGTAAAACTCCTTGGGGTCGCTCATTGATAACACCTCTTTGTCTCTTTGCCGTAACACGTTTGCAGGGTAGCTGAATATGATGCACTAGGCAAGAATGTTGCCCTAAACTAAGTCTATTTTTAAGGAGCGTTTATTATGAGCCAACTCGAATGTTTAAACAAAATAAAGCCCGGAGAGCGTGCTTACGTCAAAGAGCTTCGCGCTACCGGCAGTATGCGCCGCCGCCTGCTTGACATTGGGCTAATTGAAAACACCGAGATAAAATGCCTTGGGCGAAGCCCGGGCGGCGACCCGTCCGCCTTTTTGATTCGCGGCGCTGTTATCGCAATCCGTTCGGAGGATTGCAACGACATCTTGGTCGGTACCTGTTAGGAGGATTCGTGCGATGGGTCTTACAAACAGCGCCGTGGGCATCAAGGCCGTGGACTCGGGGCTTGTGATAAAAAGGCAGTCTGCGGATGACCTTGTGATTGCGATTGCAGGCAACCCGAACGTCGGCAAAAGCACGGTGTTTAACAGCTTAACGGGCATGAACCAACATACCGGCAACTGGCCGGGCAAAACCGTGACAAACGCGCAAGGGTTTTGCGAAACGCGGGGCCACAGCTATGTGATGGTGGATATCCCCGGTACCTATTCGCTGATGGCGCACTCCGCCGAGGAGGAGGTTGCCCGCAACTTCATCTGCTTTGGCGAGCCGGATGCCGTTATTGTCGTGTGCGACGCAACCTGCTTAGAGCGTAACCTCAACCTTGTTT
>JAEZVA010000004.1 GCA_023443315.1 Bacillota bacterium
TTTGGATGCGCACCCGCTCCACCGTATCGGTGGGGATAGAGATTGTGATGCTATCGCCACCAGAAACGGCATTTTGCCCTTCGATGTCGAAATACTCAAAGGTGGAGGATATCGCAATATCCTGCACATCGGCCTGCGTACCCGCGCCGAGGAAGAAGTTCATCGACTTTGTGATGGTCTTGCCGGGCTGAATGCTGTCGACATAGATGGTATCCGACGCGCTCTTGATGCGCAGGTCGCCGGAGGCCTTAACGGTAAGCACCACGTTGCGGATGGTTTTGCTTGCGCTCGTATTTTTGAGCGTAAAGGTCACGGGTACGTCCTTACCCGCCGACGCCTCGCCGTAGGAGTAGCTGTCCACGATGAGGTGGGGCTTGAGGGCGGAGATTGGGGTTTCTTCTTCGTCATCAGTAGGGGTTGAAGATGAGGGGGGCGGGATTAAATCTTTACTACTTATCACAAAGTTTTTACTAAGCGTAATGACCCCTTCTGCAGTATGTATGGTAAAGTTAATGGTGTTTTCCTGATACCTAGTATATAGGTTGTTAAACGTAATTTTTAGGTATTTGAATGTCCCTGTGGTTGAATCTTCAGGATAATTCTGTGCATCACCCAAAGTTGCGATATAATCAAAAACACCTGGGGCATTTCCTTCGTTGTCTCGTTGTTGCAGCGTACAATCCGACAGCCTAACTATGCCTCCTGCAACATTTTCTATTTGTTCCGTGGTTGCCATTACATAAACATCCACATCGTATAAGTATTTAATGTTGTCAGCATTTTTATGATATTCTAATTTAATAATTGTTGGTGCTTCCTCTGCTGCATACACCGATAACACTGGCATAGCCATTAAGCTAACAATCATTATTAAACTCGCTAACAGCGCCATCCATCTTCTATTTTTGCATCTGTTCATTTGTAACCTCTCCCTGCTCGTTTATGTCGACTTCGGATATTTTGATTGGCTCTGCTTGTTCGCCGACGGGCTGCGTCTGCTTTGCCCGTTTCGTAAACAGCGTTTGCCATGCGTGTTTTGCCTTTTGGGGTGGTGCCGCTTCACTGCCGCTGTGTTCTTTCGGGGGCTTTTTGCGTTTTTGCTTTTTGTTTTGCAGCGCCTCGGCGCGCTTCTTTTTACGCTCCTCCCGTTCCTGCGCCTCCTGCGCCGCCAGCTTCTCTTTTTCTATGGCGAGTTCTGCAAGCTGGGCGTTTAGCTCGGCGCGCTGCTCTGGGGTGACCTTCTGGTCGCGCTCGATACTACCGTCGATGATATGTATGACGCGGTCGGCAAACAGGCTGATCTCCTTATCGTGCGTAACAAGGATGAAGGTCTGGTTGTTCTCGCGGGACATGGTGACCATTAGGTTCATGACGTCGAGGGTGGTTTTGGTGTCGAGGTTACCGGTAGGCTCGTCCGCAAATACAATCTTTGGTTTTGCGACAAACGCGCGCGCAATGCCCACGCGCTGCTGCTGACCGCCCGACATCTGTGTCGGTTTGTGCTTTGCCCTGTTTTTTAGCCCGACCTCGGCGAGCATTTTCAGCGCAAGGCGGTTGCGTTTTGCCTTGCCAATGCCCCGAAACATTAAGGGCATCGCGACGTTTTCGACCGCTGTGAGCGAGGGCATGAGGTTATATGATTGAAAGATAAACCCGACGTGCTTTTGCCGAAACAGCGCAAGCTTGTTCTCCGTCAGCTTGCCCACATCCGACTTACCGATCAATATGGTGCCGCGTGTCGGCTTTTCAAGCCCCGCGAGCATATTAAGCAGCGTCGACTTACCCGAGCCGGAGGTTCCAAGGATGCACAAAATCTCGCCGCGCTCGATATTGAGGTTGATATCATTGAGGGCGACCACCTTTTCGCTGCCGATGCGGTAAACCTTGCGCAGATTTTTTATCTGTATAAAGCTCAAGACGGATACCTTGTCCTTTCTTTGCGTTTTGCTCCCTGTTGTCCTGCGCGGTGTGGTCGCAGTCCCAACCCGATATAGTATCAGTGCGTGCTATCGCCCTGTTTGTTGCAGTTTTTTTCACAAAAAGTAGAAAAAGCAGACTTTTTATCACGTACTTTACATGCCTTGCAAAGATGCTGCGTCCGGCAAACAAAAATCCGTCATACAACGGTTATTGTATGGTATAATTAGGTATAACAACATCGGGAAGGGCTGAGGGTTTATGATAATCCTGCTGTGTATTGTGTATGCCATATCGCTTGCTTGGTACATGCGCCGCTCGTTGCGCCAAGGATTTGCCGCACAGCTTATTCTTAAGACCGTTACAAGCACCCTGTTTGTGCTTATAGCATGGGCGTGCTATGCAACCGCCCAGGGAGACCCCGGCTACTTTGTGCCGATGCTGCTTGCGCTCGTCTTCTCGCTCTTTGGGGATGTGTTTATCCAACTGCAGCGGCGCATAAACGCGTTTACACGGTACGCGCTTGCCTGCGGGGTGGGTGCGTTTTTTGTCGCCCACTGCCTGTTTGCGGCGGCGTTTTCGAATATCGCGCCGTTTTCGCTTATTGACCTTGCGGTGTACTGCGTGGTGTTTGTGGGCTTGTACCTTATCATTCGGTCGCTGCACCTTGACTTTGGCAGGGTGGCACCGCTGTGTATGTTGTACCTTGCCGCCATTGTGCTTATGTTTACCAAGGCGCTTTCGGCGTGGTACGCCGGCGGATTGCCTATTCTCGCCGTGCTGCTGCCCTGTGGCGGCGCGTTGTTTATTGCGTCTGATTTTATGCTGACGCTAAAGAACTTTTACCCACCCTGCAACCGGAGCGCATTGGTAGCATCCGGGGTGACGCTCACCTACTATCTGGCGCAGCTTGTGTTTGCACTGAGCCTTCTTTACGCAGCGTGATAACAGGGCTTGTTTTTCAGTTTGTGACTATATATGCTTTAGAAACGGTGTTTATGCAGGTGCTTGCTTGAACCTAACAGGGGTTGCTTGTAAATGAAAACCCAGTTCTTCTGCAAGCATGCTAAAAAAGGCGGGTGTCATTCCCGCCTTTTTTGCGTGTTGAGTACTAGACCACGTAGTCGCATACAATACGCGACGTGGCAACGTTGGCGACAAAATCCTTGACCTTTTGGTGGGCGGGGTGGCTTTGATACACTGCGAGCGCCTCGGTGGACTCCAGCTCCGAATACAGGCAGCATTCGTAACCGCTGGGGTTGATACCCTCGCCGACCTCCGCATGGAGTAAGCCGGGTACGACACCGACGAGTGCCTCAATGTCGTTCTTCACCTTCTGAATAATCTGGTGTTTGTCCATCCCTCCAAAATTGTCCTTGAAGTTCCAGCATACAATGTGTTTTACCATTGCTTTAACCATCCTTTCGCTACGTATAGTATAGATTCTAAGTTGCTGTCGTTTCACTTTACAGCCTATGCTGCCAGTACTTTCTGTCCAGACTGCGGTACTGTATTGCCTCCGAGATGTGCTTGGTATCTATCTGCGCGCTTTCATCCAAATCCGCGATGGTGCGCGCAACCTTTAGGATGCGGTTGTGGGCACGGGCGGAAAGACCCAGCCGCTCAAACGACCGCTCCAACAGATGCTTTGCGTTGTCCGTCAGGGTACACACCTCGTTTAACACCCCGTCGGGCAGACGTGCGTTGCAGGATGCCCCTGTAAGCTCATAGCGGGTTTGCGCAATTTCACGCGCGCGGTTTACCCGCTGCCTGATATCGGCGGAGGATTCCTCTCTGCCGCCTGCGCCCGAAAGCGACTTATACTCCACCGGCATGACCTCGACGTGGATATCCACCCGGTCAAGCAATGGACCCGAGATGCGGGAAAGGTAGCTTGCCACCGATTTATCCGAGCAGCGGCATGGGCGGGTGGGGTGACCAAAAAAGCCGCAGGGGCAGGGGTTCATCGCCGCCACTAGCATGATGGCACACGGGTACGAAAGCGTTCCGTTTACACGGGCGATGGTGACCGTGCCGTCCTCGATGGGCTGGCGCATAACCTCAATGGCGATGCGGTTAAACTCGGGCAGCTCGTCCAAAAACAACACGCCGCAGTGCGCAAGCGATATCTCGCCCGGCTTTGGGATGCTGCCGCCACCCGATAGCGCCGCGGGGGAAACGGTGTGGTGCGGCGAACGAAAGGGTCTCGTGCGTATCATGGGCTGACCCTTGGGCAAAAGACCCGCAATGGAATGCAGCTTTGTTACCTGTATTGCCTCGTCAAACGTCAGGTCGGGCAGAATGCCGGGCAGTCGTTTTGCAAGCATGCTTTTGCCCGCCCCCGGGGAGCCGACCAATATGACGTTGTGCCCGCCTGCCGCCGCAACCTCCAGCGCGCGCTTCGCGCCCTGCTGACCCTTGACGTCGGCAAAATCGAGAAAGGGCGGCTCGGGCGGCTGGGAAAACGTCTGCTGCGATACCGGGGTAAGGGTGCATTCGCCCGATAAAAAGGATAATATCTCGGTAAAACGGGTGACCGCGTAGATCTCGATTCCCTCCACGGCCGACGCCTCCGCGGCGTTCTCGGCGGGGATAAACAGGCGCGCAAAGCCACTCTCCCTGGCGTATATTGCCATGGGCAGCACGCCGTTAACCGCCTTAACCTCGCCGGACAGCGACAGCTCGCCAATATACGCGGTTTTGTGCGGGGGCAGCGTAACGGCACCCGACGCACACAGAATACTGAGCAGGATGGGCAGGTCGTAAAGCGGTCCCGCCTTTTTTACGTCGGCGGGCGCAAGGTTTACCGTTATGCGCCCGAGCGGCACGTCGTAGCCGTTGTTCTTAGCGGCAGCGCGCACACGGTCACGCGCCTCGCGCACCGATGCGTCGGGCAGCCCCACGATATCAAACGACGGCATGCCGCGTGCGACGTCCGCCTCCACGCTTACGCCGTAGGCATCCACGCCAAAAAGCCCTATGCTGTCAAGCCTTGCAAACAAGCTGTCACCACCTTTGCGGTTGTCGCGCCTTGGGTTGTTATTCTACGTCTATGCAGACAGGTTATTTGTGATACTTGGTGTTTGCGTTGATGGAGAACGCACGATACACCTGCTCGAGCAGCATCACCCGCGCAAGCTGGTGGGCAAACGTCATGTCGGACATCGAAAGCCGCAGCCTGCACGCCGTCTTGACCTCGTCGCTTAGCCCAAACGAGCCGCCGATTATATACGCAAACGCGCTGGTGCCGTTTGCCGCAAGCGACGCAATGCTTGCCGCGAGCTGCTCGCTTGACTGCTTCTGCCCCTCGATACATAACGCAGCCGCATAGCAGCCTGCAGGTATTTTGGCAAGAATCCGCGCGCCTTCTTCGGAAAGCGCAGCGTCAATCTGCGCCTCGGAGGGGCGTTCGGGCAGCCTGGCTTCGGCTATCTCTACCACCGCAAGCTTGCAAAACGCACCAAGGCGTTTTTGATACTCGGCACACGCCGCGCGCAGGTAGTCCTCTTTGAGCTTGCCGACACATATCAGGGTAACACCTATCATCTAATTACACCTCAGTTAACCTGTGCTATCACAAAAGCATGGGGCGGCTTGGGGCGTTGCGGCTTGCCACCTCGAGCAGGTAGTCCGAGCCGAATTCAAACCCGCCGCAGGTAAGTGCCGCCTTAGCCGTTTGCAGGGCAAGCTCCGGCACGTTGTTCTCGCGGCTGAGGTGCGCTAAAAAAAAGCGCGTGGTGCCGTTTGCGGCAAGGTAGCACAGCTCCTCGGCACAATGCTCGTTGGAGAGATGCCCCGTCTGCCCCAAGATGCGCCGTTTGAGGTAGTAGGGGTAGCCGCCGCATTCCAGCATGCGCTTATCGTAGTTTGATTCAAGCACAACAAGGTCGCTGCCACACAGGTTTTCGCGCACCTCGTCGGTGACAAAGCCGAGGTCGGTGGCGATGCAGATGCGCCTGCCGCTTTCGGTTTTAACCGCAAAGCCCATGCTTTCGGCGGCATCGTGCGGGGTGTGGAAGGGGGTAACGTGCATATCGTCTATGTACTGACCTTCGGGGGAGATCACCGACACCTCGCATCCCGCAGGGAGATAATCGTTTTGCTCAAGAAAATCGAGCGTACCGGCTGAGGCAAACAGCGGAATGCGGTTATTTTTGAGCAGCACCTTCAACCCTCTGATATGGTCGATATGCTCATGGGTGATAAAGATGGCGTGTATCTTGCTTAGGCACTGCCCGATGCTCTCTAGCCCCGTTTTGATTGCCCTGCAGCTGACACCGGTGTCTACCAAAATGCCTCCGTCGCTGTTGCCCACAAAGGTGGCGTTACCGCTGCTTCCGCTGTAAAGCGGGCAAACCATTGCCATTTGGGCACATCCTTCCGTTTTATATCGTAACAATCGTTATTTAAAAGTATTTGATAAAGTTTTTTTGGTTCTTGCGGTCCGTATAGCCACATGCCAGATAAAAGCCATGCGCACCCATACGGTTAAAGCCCGAAACCAGACGAACGCCCTTACAGTCGCATTCTCGCGCCCAATCCTCCGCCGCTGTGAGCAACAACTTGCCAACGCCCGTACCCCGCACCTGTTCCAATACCGCCAGGGCAAGGATGTTCTTGAGCGGAGGCTGATAGATGCAGTCGTAATCTGCACAATGGATATACCCGACAATATCGCCGTCAAGCTCAGCCACAAGCAGGCGGTCTCGCCCGGTATCAAGTACCATGGCAAGGCGCTTGCGGGTAAGCTCGATTGGAAAATCGTAACCCAGCGCATCTCGGTTAATACGATATAGTGCGTCAGCATCATCAAGCTGCGCCGGTCGAATCTTTGCGTCACCGTTCATCTGTGTCACCTTTTATCAGTCAATTGTCCTGTGCAAACGAGATTGCCAAAGCGGGTCAAATATGCCAAAGGACCTAAGCAGTCTGCCCGGTCCTTTTTTACCATTATTTTATAAGGCAGCAGGCAATGCATCGCCGGGGATATCAATCTTTTTAATGTCTGCGCCCAGCATCCGAAGCTTTTTTTCCATCTCTTCGTAGCCGCGCTCAACGTGCTGGATATCCTCAATCTCGGTAACGCCCTCCGCTGCAAGCGCCGCAATGACGAGTGCTGCCCCCGCGCGCAGATCGGTTGCCTTAACGGGTGCCCCTGTGAGATAGCCTCTTCCCTCGACTACCGCAACCTTGCCGTCCACCTGAATAGACGCGCCCATGCGGTGAAGCTCGTCCACATAACGAAAGCGGTTATCCCAAACGCCTTCGGTCACAATGCTCGTACCTTTTGCCAAGGTAAGAAGCGCTGTCATCTGGGGCTGCATGTCGGTGGGAAAGCCAGGGTGCGGGAGTGTCTTTACGTTGGTACGCATCAAGTCGCCTGGGCGCTTGACGTGAACCGATTCGTCATGTTCGGTGACCTCTACACCCATCTTGCGAAGTTTGCTTGTAATTGGCTCAAGATGCTTGGGAATCACATTCCTGACCACGACATCGCCGCGCGTTGCGGCGGCAGCCACCATGTAGGTGCCCGCTTCAATCTGGTCGGGGATGATGGAGTAGTTGGCGCCGTGTAGACGCTGCACACCGCGTATCTTAATCACATCGGTACCGGCACCGCGTACGTCGGCGCCCATTGAGTTTAAAAAGTTAGCGAGGTCTACAATATGCGGCTCTTTTGCCGCGTTCTCAATCACAGTAAGCCCCGGCGCACGAACCGCCGCGAGCATGATGTTCATGGTTGCGCCCACCGAGACGACATCCAAAAATATCGGTGCGCCCAGTAAGGATTCGGACTGTACGCTGACGATACCGCCGCTTACAATCTCGACCTCTGCGCCAAGGGATTCAAAGCCCTTGATATGTTGATCGATGGGTCTTACGCCAAAATAGCACCCACCCGGCAGTGGAACCATTGCCTTACCAAACCGCCCAATCAGTACACCAAGCAGGTAGTACGATGCGCGCAGATGGCGCGCCATGTCGTACGACACAACGTGCGAACCAATTCTGGCGGTGTCTATCTCTACCGTCGTTTTATCTAAATAACGAATTTTGGCACCCATCTCGTGAAGAATCTTCAGGATAATGGAGGTGTCGCGAATATTCGGAACATTTTCAAGTACGCAGGGGCCGGCAGCTAAGATGGTGGCGGGAATTATGGCAACTGCGGCATTCTTTGCGCCGCTGATGTTAACCTCGCCGACCAGTGGATTTCCACCGGTAACTACAAACTTTTCCAATCAGATGTTCTCTCCTTAAAGCAGTGGCATCAATGCAACCGCCTGTGATAACGGAAACGGTCGGTGACACGAAGAAAAACGCATTCGTTGTGCAAATGGTCAAACCTACCTTTATGTATTATACCACTAATAGTATTAAAATAAAAGTGCAAATTACTTTTGTTTTATGTCAATTCGTTTGCACAAAATAACGCGCAATGACAAGTATGGGTAGGTTACTATGATTTTTATTCATTTGCTGTTTAAAAACGCAAAAACAGCGGGCTCTGCCTGTTTAACAAAGCCCGCTGCATCGCAGTTGTTTAGTAGTAGCGCATGGGGTTCATATAGCGACCGTTTACGCGAATCTCGAAATGGAGATGCGTACCCGTTACGTTACCAGTTCGGCCCATAAGACCGATGGTGTCGCCCTTACCCACCTTTTGTCCGTAAGAAACATAGCGCTTGCTCAGGTGGGCGTACAGTGTTTGTACACCGTTGCCGTGGTCAATCATGACATGGTTGCCGTAGCCACGCGCGTTTGTTTTTGCAATAACGACTACGCCTGAATCCGCCGCAACAATCTCTGCGCCGTGGTAACGCACAATATCCATACCAGTGTGACCCACATAGCCCTGGAATCCGCAGGAAATCGATCCGCCGCCGACAACAGGCCACATAAAGCGTCCCGTGCCAACCGTGCTTGTGCCACCGCCGGTGGAAACCTTAATCTCCTTGGTTCCGACAGTAACCTGTTCTGCAACCGGCTCCTGAACCACGCGAGAGCTAAGGATGTTGCGCTGGATCTCAACGCCGTCTACCAGTGTAACCTCGGCGGTGACCTCCTGAATGCCGTTAACACCCTTCTTGGTAATCTTGGTGTAACCGCGGGTATAGCTGCTGCTCTTATTCTGAACTATCTCGTAAGGAAGAGCATCCTCATAGACAATCGTTCTGGTTACCTTAATGGGAAGGAACGGTTCCGCCTGAGATATTAGAACATCCTGTCCGGGATATAGCGACTTGTCGATGCCTGGGTTTAGTAAAAGCAGGTCGCTTACACCCACACCAACGCTCTGCGCTATTTTCCACGGGCTGTCACCCTCCTTGACGGTGTAGGTTTTTTTGCCTTCAACCTCGGAGGTGATTAGCTGCTTAATCTCGTCGGATTCCTTTACCGTTGTCTGTGGATACAATCCGTCAACCAACTTGACCGATTGCATAAAGTTTACTTTCTCGGTCGGCTCACCCGTTCTGGACGCATCAAGCAATCCTTCAAGCGCCTGCTTAATAGACGCTCTGTCGTAGGTTGCGCCGAAAAATTTGTCGTCGATATATAGACCGGACGCCTCCACGATAACACTGTTGGACGCCTTAATCAACTCGTCGCAGATCTGATCGACTCTCGAAAGCTCTGACTGATCCACCACCGTGACCTTATAGGTCGGGATGGTGTAGATTGGCTCTGCCGAAGCATCAGCCACGATACGCTCCTGCATCATCTTCTCCGCCTGCTTAAACTCAGTCTCGGAGGTAATATAGCCGAGCGTCTTTCCGTCATACTCTACCTCAAGCCCAAAGGTAAGACCGGAAAAATACTGGATGGTCATAACAAGGAACAATACACCGAGAACCGGCGCAACGTAATGGGATAGACCCACAACGCCGCGAAGAACCAGTAAACCGCCTCGCTTGACACAGCCTGCGCATTCCTTTGTGGCAAGCCACAGGCTTCTTTTGCGTTTTTCTTTGATGCGCCTAACTGCGCGGGAAAACTTATTTGCAAAACTGAAAAATGGATCCAGCATCTCTTGCGCAACATACATCACGTACGCCCCAAGACGTTTACGGATAACCTTGCTGTGGAAAAACTCCCACACCTTGCTGTTGCGTGCATAAAACCCGATGTTGCGCCGATAGCGCTTCATCGTACGCATAAACTGAACCCCAACAAAGTAGCAAATTCTATATAGTCTGGTAAACAGCTTGCTTAGCTCTTGTAGTACAATAGAAGATAAAACTTCTTTCCGTGTTCCCCCAAATACGATTGGCGCCCCTTTTATCGAGCCACCGGTGTCGTTTGCGAGTGCCACTTGCATCACTCCTTTTTTTTCGGTGCAAAGGGGCTTGCATCGATGCCTTTGCCGCCTGACGAACATCGCCATAGGCTAAACCGAAAAACAGAATTCCTATTTCGTGGATAAACTAATTATACACACCAAAGCCAAAAATACAAGGCTTTGCTCGGTATGGATACAAAATTGTAATATATATTTTACAATTACTGAGACGACAAAGGAGAGCTTTCTCACAAGAATATACAAATTACTCCGATATTCGCCATTCTATCCACACCATATTATATGCCATTTTCGTCATGGGTTGTCATCAACTTGTCCGCAAAAAGGCTCTAAAGAAACGATATGATTGTCTTTTACTGTATTATTCCAAAAAAGATAGCTGATTTTACATGGTAAATTTTTCATGACTTGTGCTGTTACAATACCTTCGATAAAAACTCCCGCAAGCGCTCGTTTTGGGGGCTGCCGAAAAACTGAGCGGGAGGTGCCTGCTCTAGCACCTGACCCTCGTCCATAAACAGCACGCGGGTGGCAACCTCTCTGGCAAAGCCCATCTCGTGCGTGACCACCACCATGGTCATGCCCTCATGGGCAAGCTCGCGCATAACCTCTAGCACCTCGCCCACCATCTCGGGGTCGAGCGCGGAGGTCGGCTCGTCAAACAGCATCACATCGGGGTTCATCGCCAGTGCGCGCACAATGGCAATACGCTGCTTTTGACCGCCCGAAAGCTGGTTGGGGTAAGAATCCGCCTTTTCGGTAAGCCCGATGCGCTCAAGCAAACGCAGTGCCTGCTCTTTTGCCTCATCCTGCGTCTTAAGCTTAAGCCTTAAGGGCGCAAGCATAATATTATCTAAAATACTCAGATGGGGAAACAGATTGAACTGCTGAAACACCATACCCATCTTACGGCGTAGCAGGTTGATGTCCGCATTGGGCGCTGTGACATTCTCGCCCTCAAACCAGATCTCGCCCCCAGTGGGAACCTCCAACAGGTTTAGGCAGCGTAAAAAGGTGCTCTTGCCCGAGCCGGAGGGACCCACGACGACGACCTTCTCACCTTTTTCAATCGTAAGGTCAATGCCGCGCAGCACGTTGTTGTCTCCAAAGGATTTTTGCAGATTGTTAACGGTTATCACCCTTTGCAAGCCTCCTTTCCATCTTCTTTTGAATGGCGGTCATACCAATAACCAGCAGCAGGTAGATGCCTGCCACCAAAAACAGCGGCAAGCTGATAAAGGTTCTGCCGCGGATGCCGTCGGCGACCTTTGTCAGTTCACGAACCGCAATCATACCCGCGATGGAGGTCTCTTTGAGCAGTACGATAAACTCGTTAAACAGCGCGGGCAGGATGTTTTTAACCGCCTGCGGCAGGATGATCAGCGACATGGTCATCGAGTTGCCAAGACCTAGGCTCCTGCCCGCCTCGTACTGCCCTTTATCCACCGACTGAATACCCGAGCGGATAATCTCGGCTACGTAAGCACCCGAGTTGATGCCAAAGCCGACAAACGCAACCGGCAGACCGTTTGTCGTAGAGATAAAGACCACGTTGTAAAGGATAAGCAGCTGCACGATCATCGGCGTTCCACGAATGATGGTGATATAGACATCACACAGCTTATCAAGCACCCACAGCTTTTTGTTGGTGACCGCAAAATACTTAATGAGAGCCACAACGGTTCCGATAACGACACCGATACACACCGCCACCGCCGAGATAAGCAGCGTGTTACCAAGACCCTCAAAATACATCAGCCAACGGTCTTCTGCGATTATGGAGATGTAGATATCCTGCAAGAATTTTTCCATCTGCGTTCCTATGCCTTTCCGGCGGCAAGGGGGCAACCCCGCCGACATTAAAAATATTGCACTAATACACTTGTTGTAAAGCGGCGCACCCGTAGGTGCAGCACGCAGTATTGGTTGCGCCGTTTTACAACAAGCCATAGCAGGCAAAGCTGCCCGCTATGGCTCGCATTGATCGTTTGTTTTTGGGTTAATGTGAATTAAGCCAGCGCCATGTGCTTTACAACGAGCGAGTCAATGGTACCGTTTGCAATCAGCTTAGCAAGTGTAGCATTGATGGCTGCCATCAAATCGGGCTGACCCTTCTGTACCGCAATCGCGTAGCTTTCCTCGGTCAGTGCGTCAGGCAGAACCTCAAGCACGCCGCCGGAGTTTGCCGCAATGGACTCTGCGGGGAGCTTGTCGATAATAACGGCGTCGCATTTTCCACTAGAAAGGGCTGCGCCTGCCTCGATACCGCTCTTGAAGCGAAGAACCTCTTTGGCTGCGATGTCATCGGAGGCATAGTAGTCGCCGGTGGTTGCCTCCTGAACCGCGATGGTCAGTCCATCGAGATTGTCAGCGGTAATGCCGCTGCCTGCTTTGATGATAACGTGCTGCGCGCTCTTTACGTACTCATCCGAAAAATCAACCTGCTCAAGACGTTCCGGCTTAATGGTCATACCCGCAATGGCGATATCCGCTTTGCCCGACTTGACCGATTCGATTAGAAGGTCAAAGTTCATGTCAACCACCTCAAGCTCTACGCCAAGGTCGTCGGCTATCGCCTGAGCGACTTCGATGTCTACGCCTGCAGGTTTGCCGTCCATTATGTACTCAAATGGGGGGAACGCGGCGTTGGTTACCATGACGATCTTGCCTGCTTTTTTGATTGAGTCCAGTCTGTTTGCGTTGGATGCGCAGCCTGTCATAACAAACGCAAACAACAGAACAAACGCCAAAATAAGTGCTATCTTTTTCATGTTCTCTCTCCTCAAATTACTTTAAAGTTACCTGCCTGTTGCAGGTTGTAAGAATAATTATACACGATTTCTCGTGTTGTGCAACTGGTATTATGAATAAAAATTCTTTAATTCTGAATATTTTTGCGTGTTAAATCGCCATTTCCAGGAATTATGTGAATATTTATTCAACCAATGTGTTTATTTTTCCATTTGTTATCCAATCGCACAGTCTCTGCATGTCCGCATGAATGGGGCTTTGCAGATGAACCGAGCACCCTGTCACCGCGTTTGCAAACCAAAGCTCTCCGCAGTGGAGCGCATGGCGTAAAATGTCGGTGCGGTCGCCACCGTACATGGCGTCCCCCGCCAGAGGGTAGCCAAGGTGAGAAAGGTGCACACGTATCTGATGGGTGCGCCCTGTTTCGAGCGTAAGCGATATCACCGTATAGCCGTGTCCGCGCGCGAGCACCCGATAATGGGTAACGGCCCGCTGACCGTCAGGGCTCACAATACGGATCTGACGCTCGGGGCAGAGTCTTCGAATGGGTGCGTCGATGGTGCCGCTGTCGCCCGCAAGCTCACCGCACACAACGGCGGTATACCGTTTTTGTACGCTGCCTGTAAGAGAAGACGCGATGTGACGATTTTTTGCCGCTACCACCAGCCCCGAGGTATCCCGATCAAGGCGGTTGATGGCGCGGAACACACTCGGGTACCCGTTTGTTTGACAGTGCGCCGCAAACAGGTTGGCAAGTGTGTCGGTCTGGTGTTTCTTTGATTCATGCACCGCAATCCCCGCGGGCTTATCAAACACCACCAGGTCGTCGTCCTCATAGACAATAGGGGCGCAAATATCGGGATTGGGAACCGACTTGATTTGGTCGTCGGGAAGATTCACGCACAGTACGTCTCCGGTTGTGACCCGCGCAACCACCGGATGCGGCTGCCCGTTTACCGTAAGCAGCCCCATCTCCTTGCGGAGTGTTGTCATCATGCGGGCAGAATAGCCGTGTACCTTTCGAAGATAGTCGCACGCCCTTATCTCTTTGCGTCCGTCCTCGACCGTATAGGTGATTGTCCGCACAATGTTATCCTCCTGAGCTTAACCAAACAAAACAGTGGTGATTATTTTACCTCAACCGTCCAGCCGAAGGTATCCTCTATCTTGCCCCACTGAATACCCGTTAAGGTATCGTACATTCTCTGGGACACGGAGCCGATTTTGCCGTCGTTGATGATCATGACCTTGTCCTGATACCTCAGATGCCCAACGGGGGAGATTACCGCAGCGGTGCCCGAGCCGAACACCTCTTTGAGCAGCCCCTTGTCAAACGCGTCGGAAACCTCGTCAATAGATATGCGACGCTCGCTGACTTTCATGCCCCAGCTCTTCGCAATCTCAATAACCGATTTTCTAGTGATGCCCGATAGGACGCTGCCGGTAAGGGCGGGGGTTACAAGCTCGTCGCCGATGACAAAAAAGATGTTCATGGCGCCTACTTCTTCGATGTACTTGCGCTCAATGCCATCGAGCCACAGCACCTGCGAATAGTTCTGCTTCTCCGCCTCTGCCTGTCCCTTCAGGGATGCCGCATAGTTTCCGCCCGTCTTGGCCATACCTACGCCGCCGCGAACGGCACGTACATAGTTGGACTCTACATAGATGTTCACGGGGTTTAGCCCACCAGAATAGTACGCGCCAACGGGCGATAAGATGACAATATACAGATACTGCTTACCCGGGTGTACGCCAAGGAACGGGTCGACAGCGATGACAAACGGGCGAATGTACAGGGAGGTTCCCTCCGCTGTGGGAATCCAGTCCTTCTCCACCTTAATCAGCTCGATTAGCGATTTAAGCGCAAACTCCTCGTCAATAGGAGGAATGACCATGCGGTCGTTGGATTCATTGAGACGCTTAAAGTTCTCCTGCGGGCGGAACAGCAATATCCTGCCGTCTTGAGAAGGGTACGCCTTAAGCCCTTCAAAAATCTCCTGCCCGTAATGCAGACACATCGCTGCGGGATCGAGCGCAAGGGGCGCATAGGGCTCGATGCGAGGGCTGTGCCAGCCCTTGCCCTCATCGTAGTTCATAATGAACATGTGGTCGGTAAAAAAGCGCCCAAAGCCAAGCTTTGATTGATCGTGTGGTTTCTCCTTTAACGTTGTCGCCAGCTTTAGTTCCAAGTCTGTCACAAAATTCTCCCTCTTCCTCATAGCTTCTTTGGCATTGTAATGAATAAATATAAGATAGTATACCACGATAAAAGTCATTTTTCAACGATTGAATCACGCAGTACGCCTACCATTGCAGCACTTGGTATAAAAGCGGAATAATTGTCCATACTCGAAGCATACAATGCAAAGAGAGGCGGTAACATATGGATCAAGCTCCACGCACACCCAAGGCGGCGTTTTGGTCAATTAAAGCACACAAGCCCGACCTGCAAGCGCAGTACGCCGAGGAGTTAGTGAAAATTTCACAACGCATGCGCGAGGTGGAAGATCGATTTAACCTATGCAGCGACCCCGACCTTACCGAGGCGCACATCTATGAGATGCGTGCGCTTACCGCGCGATACAGCAGCGTGCTCAAACAGGCGCGCGGCGAGGACGTGTCGATACAGTCGCCAACAATGTAATATATATTTATAGGTGCAAACGCAGACACCTTTTGAGTTGAACCCCAAATCGACGGATAACCCGACAGCAATATGAGGTGAAACAAAATGACAGCGGCACAGATTATCTGGCTTTCGCTAAACGCTCTGCTTGGCATCATCCTGATAATGGGAGGAAAAAGGCTCAAAGCCTCTTTTAAAGGATGGCTGGTCTGCGCAGTAATGGGCTTTGGGGGACTTTTACTTATCACCTACACCGCTGGCTATACCGGTATTGCCATGAGCGTAAACCTGTATACAGGGGCAACCTCTGTTATTCTTGGGCTGCCGGGGGTAATCTTGATGCTGGTGCTAAATCTGTTACTAGTATAGCTACACAAACGGCTGAATTGGATTAGTTCTAAAGCCTTTTCCTTAAACGGAAAAGGCTTTGTTTATTTGTGCAGTATACGTAAAATCCATGCATCCGTTGCACAGCGTGCGGGAATGCGTTATAATTGTGACGACAAAAAACCGTTTGTCACAAATAAACGACCGGCTACAGTATAACTACGAATGGGGTTAACACATGAAGTATGATATAAAATGGGGACAAAACGACGACGTATACCGAGACGCGGCGGCGCTGCGCACCGAGGTTTTTGTGGACGAGCAGAAATTCGAAGAGGAGTTTGACCAAACCGATGCGGTCGCGCTTCATATGGTGGTGTACGACGAGGATGGCTCCCCTATTGCGACGGGCAGACTGTTTGAGGAAGATGGCGGTACCTGGCATGTGGGACGCATCTGTGCGCTCAAACGACTGCGCGGCACGGGTCTTGGTCGGGTCGTGGTAGAGGAGCTTGAGAAAAAGGCAGTCTCGCTTGGTGCAAGCCGTATTATCTTGGGTGCCCAGACCCGTGTGCAGGGCTTCTATGAGACCCTAGGCTACCGTGTATACGGCGACGAATACTACGAAGAGTATTGCCCTCACGTTCCGATGGAAAAACTGCTTTGACAGTCCTTTGTAAGATAGAAATGAGGTAGGTTTATGAAGACGATTGGCATTATCGGCGCAATGGAAAGCGAGGTTGCTCTGCTTACCGAGGCGCTCTCTCACGGTGAAAAGAAGGAATATGCTCACAACACCTTTGTGGTAGGCGATTACGGAACAAACCGTTTGGTGGTTGCGTGCAGCGGAATTGGCAAGGTAAACAGCGCATGCACGGCTCAGATTATGGCTAACCAGTTTCATGTCGACTGCATCATTAACACCGGCATTGCGGGGGGATTGGCAGACGAGGTAAGCGTAGGCGATGTCGTCATCTCTGACACACTGACCTACCATGACTTTACGCTTCGTTTTTTAACCTATCGCTACCCGTTTACCGAACGGTTTACGGCGGACAAGGCACTGATTGATGCCGCGGTAGAGGCTTGCAACGAGCTTCCAAATATCACCTATTATGTGAAGAACATCGTGTCAGGCGACCAGTTTGTGACAGAGAGTGCTGTAAAGAACCGCATTCGCGAGGGCTCGGATGCCTATTGTGTGGAGATGGAGGGCGCGTCGATTGCACATGCTTGCGCCATGAACGATATCCCGTTTGTGGTGATACGCACCGTATCGGACAACGCCGACGACGACGCCGAGATGACCTTCGAGCAGTTTGCTGAGCAGACGGCAAGGGTATCCGCCCGGATTGTCCTTGCAATGTCTGAAAAAATAACCTAACAGCGTAAACTTATTGAAAGGCAAGGTATTTTTACGATGAAATCATCCATATATACAAGAACGCAGACAAAAAGCATGGTTCTGTGCGCTTTGTTCGCTGCCGCAACAGCGGTGCTCTCTCAGCTTTCCATCCCCCTGCCCTTCACGCCCGTGCCCATTAACCTCGCTACTCTGGCTATTTTTATCGCGGGCGGTCTGCTCGGACCGATTTTCGGTTCGAGCAGCCTAACCGTATACGTGATACTGGGCGCTGTGGGACTGCCAGTTTTTGCGCAGTTTTCGGGCGGCGTCGGCATCATCCTAGGACCCACCGGCGGTTACATCCTAGGCTATATTGGGGCTGCCTTTATAACAGGACTGATTGCAAAACGTCTTTCTCATAGCTTCTGGGGCAATATCTTAGCAATGACCGCCGGTCTTGCGGTTTGCTATGCCATGGGCACCGCGTGGTTTATGATAAGCACCGGCACAGGGCTGTTGGCGGCACTTGGAATGTGCGTGATTCCCTTCCTAATCGGCGATGCGCTTAAGATTGCGTGTGCAGCGTTCCTTGTAAATCGGCTTGCCCGTCATGTGTAAAGAGACGACACTTCGTCCGCACCATATACTTTGTATCTCTCACTTTATCGGCAATGGGTATGACGAGCGCTTCGTCCTTAACATGACCGAGATTGTCACGGTATTAAGCAACGATAACCCCCATGTTACGCTCGTCGTGGGTGCGGATGCAATCTGCTCGGCGTGCCCGCACAACACCCAAGGCGGGTGCGACCAGCAGGAAAAGGTTGTACGGTATGACACCGCCTGCCTATCATTGTTGGGGCTGCATGAGGGAGACACGCTACCATGGCAACAGCTACACCGTTTAGCAAAAGACCGCATTCTGGACGCAGGGCGACTGGTTAAGGTGTGTGGCGACTGCGGGTGGTACGCGCTGTGTGAAAAAACGCGAAACGGACGATGAGTAATACATATTATTATTAAAAGTAACGAGAAGTATAAAACATAAAGGGAGCATGGACGAACAAACGCCATGCTCCCTTTATGTGCGACTAAACCTATAAGCCGAGTTCTGTATTTGACTGTAATCTGTCTGGGCCCCGCGTTGCCGCAGGGGCTCAAGCCACCCTTCTGGGAATGCCGGGCAGGCTTA
>JAEZVA010000066.1 GCA_023443315.1 Bacillota bacterium
AGTAATAACCACCGGCAATACAGTCGGTTCGATATCTTTGCTCACTACACTGCGTACCGGTGTGCGTTTGCCGCATTTTGCGGCGGGTGCCGCTGATGGAAAGGGGGAAACCGTGCATGAAACTGCGTATAGCGGCGCTGCTTATCTGCGTCTGCATGCTGTTTACAAGCTGTATGAGCCTTGCGCAGGGCACCGACAGCCTGATGCGTCCGCCGAAGCTTTCGGTAGAGCAGCAAAGGATATACGCCGCACTTTCCGCCGCCGTCGGTGACAGCATTGTGCTGAAGTACCCCGGGCAGGGCGAGCACCGCTCCGCGTTTGTGATGTATGACATCGACAACGACAGCGAGGAAGAGATTATTGTTTTTTACGCCTCCTCCCAAAGTGACGATGTGCGCATGAATATACTAAAACTGCAGGGCGGAGAGTGGTATTCGGTCTACGATTCGTTGGGGCTAGGTCCCGAGATAGACAGCATCTCGTTTCGGCATATTACCAGTAAGAGGCAGCTCAACGTCGTCGTCTCGTTTGAGGTACCATCGATTCAGCAAAAGGTGATGGCGGTCTATTCCTATAAAGACAGTCAGCTCGTTGAGGAATTTGTATCCGACTACACCAGCAGCCTCATTCAGGATTTTGACGGGGACGGGCTGGAGGAGCTATTTTTGCTTTATAACGCAGAGTCTGTCATTGCAAAGGCGATGTATGTAGATACCCTGTATGCCTACGGTTCGCCGGTGGTAATGGGCGAGACGGAGCTGAGCACTGACGTGAAGCAATATGTTCAGATTCTTGCAGAGCCAGAGTATCAATATCCCGACACCGTCTCGCAGGATGAGCAGGACAAGCCATCTTCGTATAAGATCTACATAGACGGCGTAACAGCGGTAAAGGGCAACCATACCACCGAGCTCGTTCGCTTGCAAAACAGGAGTCTCAACAACCTATTGGTCAATGAGGACGGGGTGCACAACACAAACTGGCGCAGCGTGACGATATTGACGCAGGACAGAAACAACGACGGTGTGATGGATGTTCCAAAGGGCATCGGTATTCCAGGCTCGCCGACCGACTCCAAAGAAAGTGCGGTCGCCTTGATTGAGTGGTACAACTATATCGACGACACGTTTATGTCCACAAGCTATACCCTTGTTAACCGCATGTTTGGTTTTTCACTCGACTATCCCGCAAAATGGGGCAATAACATCGCAGTCAGGCAGAGCGAAGACGGCTACGAGTGGCGGCTGCACCGCTACCTTGAGGCGAGTAAAAACGCAAAGGACAGCAGCGAAACCAGTACGATTGGCGACGAGCTGCTGCGCATTCGCGTTTATAATAACAACAACTTCTTTGACGAGTACTCCTCGGAGGGGTATCATGAAATCGGCAAGTGCGAAGACTTTACCTACTACGCCTATATCCCCGAGACGGAAGGCAAAAACGAGTTCGCCATCACGTTTGACGAGCTTTTGACGCTGTTTCATGTTGATAAGGCAGTATAACCCCGGTACAACGATTTGACGGCAGATGGGAGGATATAAACCATGAAACGAATCCTAGTGGTAGAGGACGAGGACGTAATACGCGACTTTGTGGTCATTAACCTGCAGCGCGCAGGCTATGATGTGGTGGATGTAAGCAATGGCGAGGCAGCGCTAGAGGTATTCGAGGCGGAAAACGGCGATTTTGACGTCGTGCTGCTTGACGTGATGATGCCCGGCATCGACGGGTTTACCGTTTGCAAGCGCCTGCGCCAGAAAAGCACGACCGTGGGCATTATCATGCTTACGGCAAAAACGCAGGAGATGGACAAGGTGGGCGGGCTAATGATTGGCGCCGACGACTACGTTACAAAGCCGTTTAGCCCCTCAGAGCTGGTGGCAAGGGTAGACGCCATCGCCCGCCGCGTGGGCATGGCGGCCGGAGCCGCCGCGACCACGGTGGACGAGGTTCGATCGGGCGACTTTGTGCTAAACCTCAAGAGCCGCTCGCTTACCAAGAACGGTGCGCCGGTCGAGGTAACCCAGATGGAGTTTCAGATCATGGAGCTGTTTATGAAAAACCCCAACACCGCGATGGAGCGTCAGGAGATACTCGCCAAGGTGTGGGGTGACGAATACTTTGGTGACGTAAAGATTGTGGATGTGAACATCCGCAGGTTGCGTATGAAGATTGAAGACGAGCCGTCAAGCCCCAAGCACATCCTTACGGTGTGGGGCTACGGCTATAAGTGGACCGCGTAGGTCTTTGTGTCAGCACAGACAAGGAAAGGGGGGAGAATGACAGGGGATGAAAAGCATTACAAAGCGCTGGCTTTTTAACAACCTCGGGGTAATTCTCGCCATTCTTGTCGTTATCGAGATTGTGTTTGGCATTGGCATTCGCAGCTATTACTACATCAGCGTCAAGCAGGCGCTCGATACGCAGGCAAACACGGTGCTAAACGTGCTCACCAAGGCGTCTGAATCCGCAGGAGTGGATGTAGACGCCGAGATTCGCAGCACGGTAGAAAACTTTGAGCACAAAGACAGAATGGAGCTGATGGCAATCAGCTCAAACGGTCGCGTTGCCATTACATCGAGCGGCTTTCGCTCGGAGGAACACGTCGCCATGCCCGATTACGACGAGGCGGTGCAGTCCTCCTCCCGCTATGGGACGTTTACCGGGGTGCTGCCGGGCGGCGAGCCGTTTATGGCGGTGACCGTGATGGTGCCCGATTCGGCGAGATACTACCACGCGCTGCGCTATGTTGTCTCGCTTGAGCTCGTTAACGCGCAGATACTGATGATTGTGGCGGTCTTAACCCTAATTGGTATTGCCATCATCTTCTTTGTGGTGTTTACAAGCTCCTACTTTATTAAGTCTATCGTTATACCCGTCGGCGAGGTGGGCGCAACCGCCCGCAGGATTGCGGCGGGCGACTTTAACGTGCGGCTAAAAAAGAAGTACGACGACGAGATTGGCGAGCTGTGTGACATTATTAACTATATGGCGGGCGAGCTTTCGGCGACCGAGCGGATAAAAAACGATTTTATCTCCTCCGTATCCCATGAGCTGCGTACCCCCCTTACCGCCATTAAAGGATGGGCAGAGACCCTAGAGGGCAGTGCGCCCGACGAAACCCAGATGCGCGAAAAGGGCATGCGGGTTATCGTAAACGAAACCGAACGGTTGTCTGGCATGGTAGAGGAGCTGCTTGATTTTTCACGAATGCAGAGCGGCAGGCTTTCGCTTGCGAAAACAAGGCTGGATATCTTGGCGGAGCTTGGCGAGGCGGTGCTGATGTTTACCCAGCGCGCACAGCGCGAGGGCGTGTCCTTTCACTACATAGAGCCCGAATCGTTAAGCCCTGTTCTGGGCGACCGCAATCGGCTAAGGCAGGTGTTTGTCAACATCATCGACAACGCGCTGAAATATTCTGATAGCGGCGACAACATCACCATCACTGCGCGAGAAAGCGCGCAGCAAAAGGAGATCTATATCACCATCAGCGATACGGGCGTTGGCATTAGCGCTGAGGACCTGCCAAAGGTAAAAACGAAGTTTTACAAGGGCGCTTCCTCTCGTCGCGGCTCGGGCATCGGGCTTGCGGTTGCGGATGAGATTATTGCGATGCACGGCGGCAGCCTATCCATTACAAGCGAAAAGGGTAGGGGAACCGCAGTTACCATCATGCTGCCGGTTGCCAAAAGTGGCGAAACAGGCTAAGCCCGCTCCCCGTTTGACATCCCCCAAAAAAGCCGAACATACCAGTCACCGAAAGGATACAATAAGCTTATGAGCAAACAACAATGCGGCACGAAAAAGAAAACCACCATCGGCGGTCAGGCGCTGATCGAGGGCGTTATGATGCGGGGCGTTTCGCTTACCGCCATGGCATCCCGTCTGCCTACCGGCGAGATTGACGTAGAAACCTGGCCCACCGAGAGCGAGAAAAAAGGCAAATGGTTTCGCAAAGCGCCGTTTATACGCGGCATCTTTAACCTGGTAGACTCCCTGCGCCTTGGCTACAAGTGCCTGATGAAGTCCGCCGAAAAGGTGGGTTTTGAGGACGAAGAGCCTTCGAAGTTTGAGAAGAAGTTACAAGAGAAGCTGGGCGACAAGTTTATGGGCGTTGTCACCGGCTTTGCGGGCGTACTTGCGGTTATTCTGTCGGTGGGGTTGTTTATGCTGCTGCCGGTGTATCTGGTTAAGCTCATAGAGTACCTTGCGGGCGACCTTGGGGGATGGAAGACCATCATCGAGGGCGTTGTAAAGATTATTATCTTTGTCGCCTACCTTGCGGCAATTGGAAACATGAAGGATATTCAGCGTGTGTTTCAGTACCATGGCGGCGAGCACAAGAGCATCGCGTGCTACGAGGCGGGTGCGGAGCTGACGGTGGAAAACGCAAGGGGCTTTACCCGTTTTCATCCCCGTTGCGGAACCAGCTTTCTTTTGATTGTGCTCATTATCAGCATCCTAGTGTTTTCGGTGCTGCCTTGGGGCAACGGTCTTCTGCGGGTGGTGTACAAGCTGGCGTTAATGCCCGTTGTAATTGGCATCGCGTACGAGATCATCAAGCTGGCAGGACGCCACTGCGACAACATTATTATGCGCATCATCTCAGCCCCCGGGCTTTTACTGCAACGACTGACCACCCGTGAGCCGGACGACAGCCAGCTTGAGGTTGCGCTTGCCTCCTTAAAGGCGGTGCTTCCCCACGAGGGCGAGGACGACAACTGGTAAGTCGTAGTCCGTTGCGATTTTTATACGAAGCTTCAGTAGCTGTTTAAGCACAGCGTATTAAGGAATGTTATAGCCATGACGACAAAAAGGATAATAGAGAGCGTAAAAAAGGAGCTTGCCGCAGATGGAATAGAAAACCCGCAGCGTGAGGCACGCTTTTTGGTGGAGGGAATCTGCCGTGTTTCGCGCAACGGAATGTTTTTACACAGCGAAATGCTGCTGACCGATACGGAGCAGGAGCAGATTGCCGAGGCGGTGCAAAAGCGTCTGGTGGGCTGGCCACTGCAATACCTGGTTGGCGAGTGGGAGTTTTACGGATACCCCGTTTACGTGGGGGAGGGCGTACTCATCCCGCGCCCCGAAACCGAGCTGCTGGTACGCGAGGCACTTACTGTGCTTGGGATGCTGCAAAAAAACAGCCCCTCGGTTGCCGACCTATGCAGTGGAAGCGGTTGTATCGCCGTTGCCATAGCGCGGGAATACCCCGATGCGCGGGTTACTGCGGTGGAAAAGTACGACGACGCATACGGGTATTTGGAGCGCAACATACAAAAAAATGAGACGCAAAATGTGCTGCCCGTAAAGGCGGATGTACTGGGTCCCTTTGCACAAAGCCTTGCGGGGATGTTTGATGTGATTGTAAGCAACCCACCCTACATAAAAACAGCCGACATGAAAACCCTGCAGCGCGAGGTGCGGTTTGAGCCGTCCGAGGCGCTGGACGGCAGGCAGGACGGTTTGCATTTTTATCGGGAGATTACAAAGCGATGGAAATCCTGCCTTGTGCCCGGCGGAACGCTGCTGTATGAAATTGGGCACGACCAAGGCGAGAGCGTTGCAGCGATACTGATGGAAAACGGCTTTACCAATATACAGGTAAAGCAGGACTACAACCACCTTGACCGCATCGTATGCGGCACATGGAACTGACCGTGTTATGGTACAGTACATATGGTATCGTTAAGATAACACAGTAGTCCCGCGTGTTAACATCGGCGCAGGGGTTTGGGTAAATGAATATCAGCAGGCGCGCAGGGCAGAGAAAACCGTCCCCGCGCGGGGCATAACGGGAGGAGTAACACACAATGGACAAGAAAAAGGCTTTGGACACGGCACTGGCACAGATCGAAAAGCAGTTTGGCAAGGGCGCGGTGATGAAGCTGGGAGAAAACTCGTCGCTTAACGTCGAGGCAATCTCCACCGGCTCCATCTCACTAGACCTTGCGCTTGGCATCGGCGGTGTGCCGCGCGGGCGTATCGTAGAGATTTACGGACCAGAAAGCTCGGGTAAAACCACGGTTGCCCTGCACATTATTGCCGAGGCGCAAAAGGCGGGCGGCGACGTTGCGTTTATCGACGTCGAGCATGCGCTCGACCCCGTGTATTCCAGGGCGCTTGGTGTTGACATCGACGCGCTTCTGGTGTCGCAGCCCGATACCGGAGAGCAGGCGCTGGAGATTACCGAGGCGTTGGTGCGCTCGGGTGCAATCGATGTAATCGTCATCGACTCGGTGGCGGCAATGGTTCCGCGCGCGGAGATCGAGGGCGAGATGGGCGACTCCCATGTGGGTCTGCAGGCTCGTCTGATGTCGCAGGCGCTGCGCAAGCTGACGGGCGTTATCTCCAAATCCAACTGCGTGGCGGTGTTCATTAACCAGCTGCGTGAAAAGGTTGGTATTGCGTACGGAAACCCCGAGGTTACCCCCGGCGGACGTGCGCTGAAGTTTTACTCCTCGGTGCGCATCGATATCCGCAAGGGCGAGGCGATTAAAAACGGTACCGAGGTAATCGGCAACCGCACCCGCGCCAAGGTGGTTAAGAACAAGGTCTCCCCGCCGTTTAAAGAGGCGGAGTTTGACATCATGTACGGCACCGGAATCTCCCGCGAGGGCGAGATCTTAGACCTTGCAGTTAAGCTCGATCTAATCCAGAAAAGCGGCGCGTGGTTTAACATGGGCGAAACAAGGCTCGGGCAGGGGCGCGACAACGTAAAGATCTATCTAAAGGAGAACCCTGCGCTACTCGATGACCTTAACCGTCAGATTCGCGAGAACGCGGACAAGCTAATCCTGTCGCGCGCCTCGAAGTTTGATAAAAAGGTAAAGACAAAGGCGTCGTCTGCTTTGGCAAGCGATGACGACGACGAGGACGCTGAGTAATCATTTGACAGGCGGTGAGCACGCATGCGGATTACCGCTGTAAACAAAACCAAAAAGGGACGCTTTGCGGTGTATGTGGACGGGTCGTTTGTGTTCTCGGTGGACGCAGAGACCTTTCTAACGCACCGCATTGCCCCGAATACAGAGACCGACCCCCAGACGCTGGAGCAGATACGCCTTTGCAGCGAGGAGCGCGCCCTAAAAGAACGCGCATTAAAGCTGCTCTCGCACAAAAGCTATACCAAACGGGCGCTATGCGAGCGCCTTGCACAGGAGGGCGACGAGGACACCGCGGCTGGGATTGCCGACCGCATGGAGGAGCTGGGTCTGATTAACGACGAAGACTACGCTAGACGGCTTTGCTCCGACCTGTTTTGTGTCAAGGGCTACGGCGCCAGAAGGGTGCTGTTTGAGCTGACGCGGAAGGGGATAGACCGCGAGATGGCCGAGGAGATAGTCGGCGCACTTGCCCCCGAAGGGGAGGACACCGTAGACAGCCTACAAGAGCTGATACTTCGCAAGTACGCCCGCAATCTTGGTGACCGCAAGGGCATCGACAAAACGGTGCGCGCCTTAGCGAGGCTTGGCTATGACTATGACGACATCCGCGCGGCGCTCTCGCGCTGCGCCGAACAGGACGAGGTATACGACGGATAATCGATTTCAGAAAGGAACACACCAATTACAATGAGTACAAGAGTGGGAATGGTTTCGCTCGGCTGCCCCAAGAATCAGGTGGACGCCGAGATTTTGCTGGCAAACTTTAAAAAGGCGGGGTTTGAGATTACGGCGGACGCAGGGCTTGCGGACGTTGTGGTGGTAAACACCTGCGGTTTTATCGAGGACGCAAAAAAGGAATCGATAGAGAATATACTGGAATTTTGCACCCTAAAAAACGAGGGGCGTATCAAGTGCGTGGCGGTTACTGGCTGCCTTGCCGAGCGTTACCGCGACGAGGTCGCCGCCGAGATCCCTGAGGCGGACGTCATCCTCGGCATTGGCGCAAACGCAGACCTTGTGCAGGCGGTGCAGACGGTGCTCGACGGCAAAAAGGAGAGGGTGACAAGCTTCCCAAACCGCTGCGACCTACCGCTTGAGGGCGCGCGTATCCTGACGACCCTGCCCTTTTTTGCATACCTAAAGATTGCCGAGGGGTGCGACAACTGCTGCTCGTACTGCGCCATACCCGCCATACGCGGACCGTTTCGCAGCCGCGAGATGGAGCATGTGGTTACCGAGGCAAAGCGCCTTGCCCAAAGCGGCGTGACCGAGCTTGTGCTGGTGGCGCAGGACACCACCCGCTACGGCGAGGATCTGTACGGGGCATCGGTACTGCCAAGACTGCTCGACGAGCTAAACGCCATCGAGGGTTTGCACTGGATTCGCGTGCTATACTGCTACCCCGAGCGCATCACCGATGAACTGATCGATTCGATTGCCCGAAACGACAAGGTGGTAAAGTACCTTGATATCCCCATCCAGCACTGCAACGAAGAGGTACTTCGTGCCATGCGCCGTGTTGGTAACCGCAAGACACTCGAGACGCTGATAAAAAAGCTGCGGGAGCGCATCCCCGGCATTACGCTGCGCACCACGCTAATTGCGGGTTTCCCCGGTGAGACCAAGCCCCAGTTTGCCGAGCTGTGCCAGTTTGTTAAGGATATGAAGTTTGAACATCTGGGCTGCTTTGCCTACTCGCAGGAGGAAGGAACCCCCGCGGCCGAGATGCAAGATCAGATAGATGTGCACGAAAAGCGTCGCCGCGCAGAGATTATTATGACCGAGCAGTCGGTTATCAATGAGCGCCGCAACCAAAAGATGGTGGGCAAAACCGTAGAGGCGGTGGTCGAGGGCTTTGACCGCTACGCCGAGTGCTACTTTGGGCGCACGGTTTCCGACGCACCCGACATCGACGGCAAGCTGTTCTTTACCGCGCCCGCGGGGACGGCGGTTGGCAGCTATGTGACGGTGCGGATAGAGGATGTGCTGGACTACGACCTCATCGGTACGGTGGAATGATGGGGACAAAACGGTCATGGGATAAGCAAACATGTTACTTTGGAGGAACGGGATATGAAGCTGAACACACCCAATAAACTCACCCTGCTGCGCATTGCGCTAGTTCCGACCTACATGGTCTTTTTGCTCGTGGATGCGATTCCAAACCACTACCTGTGGGCGGCGGTGTTGTTCTGCATCGCCTCGATAACCGACTTTTTGGACGGACACCTCGCGCGCAAGCACGGGCTGGTTACAAACTTCGGCAAGTTTCTTGACCCGCTTGCGGATAAGATGCTGATTACGGCGGCGCTCATCTGCTTTGTGGAGCTTGGCTTTATCGGCAGCGCCGTTACGGTGGTTATTATCACCCGTGAGTTTATGGTCACCTCGCTGCGCCTCATAGCGGCGGGGGACGGCAATGTCATAGCCGCGGGGATGCTCGGTAAGGTTAAAACGGTCATGCAGATCTTTGCGGTGGTGTTTATCATGCTGCTGCACGCGCTAATCGACTTGGGAGCACTGGGTGAAACGTTTGCGCATAGAATGATAACGGAGCCCTTGATGTGGGTGGTTGCCGCCATTACCGTCATATCCGGTTTTCAGTACATCTGGGCAAACCGCTCTAGCATCCATCCCGAAAAATAGCTTGCAACAACTCCGCACTTATGGTATATCTATACTGTATCAGTGCCGGTGTGCTTATATTGTATAAAGGCGTACGGCTTAGCACCCGCTAAGCCCAACAAGCAAAACAAGTACCCGTGTATAGCGGCTACAGAGAACGGCTGCCGTTAGGCTGAAAGCGGTCGTGCCAAGCGTCACGGAGAAATGCCTTTGCCAGTGCCCCGACGGGGAACCGCGCATACGCGCGCAGTATCCGACGGCGTGTTGTCCCGCGTTAAGGGATGTATGGTTTTCACGAAACTAGTGAGTGATAAATCGGAGTGGAACCGCGGGTTATCCGCCTCCGTTGTCTTTGCAGGCAGCAGGGGCGTTTTTTATTGTGGAGACAGAAATTTTACAAAAACTGTAATTCTATACGAAAGACTCTTGATAGTTGGCATCATTTTATGCGATAATGGGGAACGGAGGATTACCATGTTTCGGCGGTTAAGATTGGATATCAAGGCCATTAAGGAGCGCGACCCGGCGGCGAGAAACTCGTTTGAGGTGTTTATGCTGTATTCGGGGCTGCACGCGCTGATGTTTCACCGCGTTTCGCACTGGCTGTACAACCACAGGCTGTTCTTTTTGGCGCGGCTCAACTCCCAAATCGGGCGGTTCTTTACCAAAATTGAGATTCACCCGGGGGCAAAAATAGGCACCGGCGTGTTCATCGACCACGGCACCGGCGTTGTAATAGGCGAAACGGCGGAGGTCGGCGACGGCTGTACCATCTATCAGGGCGTTACCCTAGGGGGTACGGGCAAGCACAAGGGCAAGCGTCACCCCACCATCGGCAAGAACGTGATGATCGGCAGCGGTGCCAAGGTGTTAGGACCGTTTACGGTGGGCGACAATTCTAAGATAGCGGCAAACGCCGTGGTGCTCGACACCATCCCGCCAAACTCCACCGCTGTGGGTGTGCCAGCGCGTATTGTAAAACAAAACGGCAAAAAGATCTGCTCGGAGGATCTTGACCAGGTGCACATCCCCGACCCCGTCTCGCAGGAGCTGTGCAGGCTTTCCATCAAACTTGAGAAGCTCGAAAAGCAGGTGCAAGAGCTAAACCGTGGGGCAGACACGCCCCCTTTGGGATAGAATTGTAGGGTAAGGCTAAAATACAAGTAATACACAACCAAAACGAGGCAGAGCGTCGCGCTTTGCCAGCGGAAAGGAACGGACGGAACAATGAAGATATTTAACACCCTCACACGTCAAAAGGAGGAGTTTATCCCGCTGCGCGAGGGCGAGGTGCGCATGTATGTGTGCGGACCGACGGTATACAACTTTATTCATATCGGAAACGCGCGCCCCCTGTGCGTGTTTGACACCCTGCGCCGCTATTTGGAGTACAAGGGCTACAAGGTCGTGTATGTTCAGAACTTTACTGATATTGACGATAAGATTATCCGCCGCGCAAACGAGGAGGGCAGCGACTACCTAACCGTTGCCGAGACCTACATTGCCGAATACAAAAAGGACGCGGCGCGCCTAAACGTGCAGGAGGCAACCATTCACCCGCGCGCGACCGAGAACATCGACACCATCTTTGAGATTATTACCGAGCTGCTTGCAAAAGGCTTTGCCTACGAGGCAAACGGCGACGTGTATTTTCGCGCGAAACACTTTGAGGAGTACGGCAAGCTGTCCCATCAGCCGCTGGAGGATTTGGAGGCGGGCGCACGAATCGAGATAGGCGTACACAAGGAGTCGCCCATGGACTTTGCCCTGTGGAAGGCGGCAAAGCCCGGCGAGCCGTACTGGCAGTCGCCGTGGGG
>JAEZVA010000036.1 GCA_023443315.1 Bacillota bacterium
ATAATCTAGTACAAACCGTCAAAAAACCACGGTATCAAGATAAGGGGGATGGGCACTGGATTATGTTTATTATGTCTATGAAACTCGAGAAACGTAAAATGCTCATGATAGGCGTAGTCGTTGTCGGACTGGTGCTGCTGGGCATTGGATTGTGGAGCATTTTTTCCGACAAAGGGGGAGAAAACAAAAGGCCCAACAAGGGCGGATATGACGCCGCAAACAACGCACAACGTGTTACCTTTCTAGAAAACTTCGGGTGGGATGTAAGCGACGAGCCAATCGAGGTGTGCGAGATTATTCTGCCAGAGAACTTCGACGAGGTGTACAAACGTTACAACGAGCTGCAAAAAACGCAGGGACTTAATCTTGAAAAATACAAAGGTCGCCGTGCAAAACGCTGGACGTATACCGTACTGAACTATCCGTCGGACGATGAGGTTCATGCAAATGTCATCGTATGCGATAACAAGATTATTGCGGGTGATATCTGCTCGGTTGCCCTTGGCGGATTTATTCACGGATTTTCTGCTGATGAGATAGGCGCCTTCTCCGAGCAGGGGCTTCTCGCGTCCGACCTGCCCACCGAGCTGAATGGTATTGAAAAAAAAGACCCCATCTTGAGCGGACAGGAAGAATCACAAGCACCAGAGAATAATGAAAATCAGGGCAATACCGGGGAAGCCCAGGGCGAAGAGATTAAGGACAACACAGGCAATAAAGGTACCGCAGAAAACAAAGATACCGCAGACATGATTGATGACGTCGAGCAGCAGACGAGAGAGGAGATTGAAAACGCGCTGGAGATGCTGATTCAGGCGGCAGAGGATAAAGAAGGTTAATTGCTATATCAATTATCCTGTGTTTTTTCTTGGAAGCACACTTGTTCGGCAAGGTGTCTATTTTATTCGTTTTCAAAAACGCAAACAGTCCCTATTTCACCCGTGAATGTGCTATACTATTAAAAAATAGTTTACGGGGAGGTGCTGTTATGCCAATGCAGCGGTTAGACAAAGTGATTGCGGGACAGCGCAACCTGTCCCGTACCGATGCAAAAAAGCTGATTGTGTCGGGTCGGGTAACGGTAAACGACGCGGTTGTGCGCGAGCCGGAGTACAAAGTAAACCCCGACACGGACCGGCTTGCGGTAAACAATGCGGAGCTAAAATACAAGCAATCGATCTACCTTATGTTAAACAAACCGGCAGGGGTGGTAAGCGCGACCCGTGACGGGAGACAAAAAACAGTTCTTGACCTTGTACCCGCGCCCCTTGCGCGCAAGGGGCTGTTTCCTGCCGGAAGGTTGGACAAGGATACCGTAGGCTTTGTGCTGCTTACCGACGACGGCGCGCTTGCGCACCGTATGCTCTCGCCTAAAAATCATGTCCCCAAAACCTATCTTTGCGCGCTGGACGTGTTGCCTGATGAGGAGGGTCTATTGCGGCTTACTCAGGGCATAGATCTTGGCGACACCATCTGCCGTCCGGCACGGGTTCGCATGGTACAGACCGAGCGTCCCAACTCCGTAGAGATTATTATAACCGAAGGGATGTATCATCAAATTAAGCGAATGTTTGCCGCCGTGGGATGCCAGGTGGTCTATTTAAAACGAATTGCCATCGGCGCGCTGCCCCTTGACGAAGATCTGCCAGAAGGGGAGTGTAAAGAAATATTCCACAAAGATGTTGAGAAACTTTTGACACGAGAAATTCAATAAAGCATTGAAAACATCAGAAAAAAACAATTATTAGTTAATTTTCATAAACCGTGAAAATTAAGTTTGGATATTAAGCAACTGTTCATCCCCCCCCTTTTTTGGTATAGTAAGTACTGTAAGCATAGGGTATATTCAGTATACTTCTAATATAAAACAGGAGGTCCATTATGGCTAGTGTTACCCTTAAGAGCATTTACAAAAGATATCCCGGTGGGGTTACTGCAGTTTCCGACTTTAATCTCGATATTCAGGACAAGGAGTTTGTAATCCTTGTTGGTCCTTCCGGCTGCGGTAAGTCTACAACCCTGCGTATGATCGCAGGTCTTGAAGAGATCTCGGACGGCGAGCTGCACATTGGCGACAGACTGGTAAATGACGTTGCCCCTAAGGATCGCGATATTGCGATGGTGTTCCAGAACTACGCACTTTACCCCCATATGACTGTATACGAGAACATGGCGTTCGGCTTAAAGCTTAGAAAGACCCCGAAGGATGAGATTAAGCGCCGCGTTGACGAGGCTGCTCGCATCCTTGATATTGAGCATCTGCTTGACAGAAAGCCCAAGGCTCTTTCCGGTGGTCAGCGTCAGCGTGTTGCCCTCGGTCGCGCCATCGTTCGTGAGCCGAAGGTATTCCTGCTTGACGAGCCGCTCTCCAACCTTGACGCAAAGCTGCGTGCACAGATGAGAACCGAGCTTTCCAAGCTCCATATCCGTCTCGGCACAACCTTTATCTATGTTACACATGACCAGACCGAGGCTATGACGATGGGTGACCGCATTGTTGTTATGAAGGATGGCTTCATTCAGCAGGTTGACACCCCGCAGAACCTGTATGATAGACCCGTTAACATGTTTGTTGCAGGCTTCATGGGCTCCCCCCAGATGAACTTTATCGATGCCACACTCGTTTCCAAGGATGGCAAGTTTGCCGTAGAGTTCGGCACCGAAGAGACCAAGTACGTTGTTGAGGTTCCCGATTCCAAGGCGAAGCCCGAGAATTTCTCCGAGTACGTGGGCAAAGAGGTTGTTCTGGGCATCCGTCCCGAGAACATCCACGACGAAGAGATGTTCCTCTCTACTGCTAAGACCGGCGTAATTGAGTGCAACGTCGAGGTGACCGAGTTGATGGGCGCCGAGACCTACCTGTACCTCAACTGCATTGGCAACAACCTGATTGCAAGAGTTTCTCCTCGTTGCACCGCAAGAACCGGTGATGTAATCAAGGTTGCTATCGACATCAACAAGATGCACCTGTTTGACAAAGAGACCGAAGAGTGCATCCTGAGCTAATTTAAGCGAACTATTATCAAAGAGGCGTAACGCATGTTACGCCTCTTTTTCTTTGCGAAAGCTGTTGTTGCTGTCTAAACACTGTCCCTCATTGGTCCCGCTGCGTCTATCAGCACCAAAACAAGCGAGGAATGGGCGATATCCGCCGTGTTGTCGCAGTTTATCAGCTCAATCACCTGCCCGGGTTTGTTGTGCAGGCAGACCACCGTCAATGCGCTGAGTGCCATTTCCACACCAATTTGGTAGGAGCTTTGGGCGGATGCGCTGCCGCCCGCTACGATGTCCCCGTTTACCTTCACTTCAAGGGAGGCTGTTGTACCGAACTGCGGCGAGACACATGCCGTATACCATAATAAAGCAAGGCATTCGTTGTTGGTGTTTAGCACCACCTCGCTTTTGTTTTGCAGCAATGCATCGCCAAGCGTAGAGGAGAAATGGTCAAATCGGACTGGAAACCCTTTTTTCACCTCGGTTTGTGCACCGGTTTGCAGGCAGTGTACGATACCGGTTACGGAAAAGATACCGCATTTTTCAAAAGCAGCAAGATCAGGCGGTATTGGTTTGTGTGTACTTTGGAAAAGGTAGTTCTTTGCGCTCGAATTGGGGTGTGTATGTTTATCCACCGCTTTCCCTCCAGCATCATGATACTTGCTTTGCGGCGATATGCCGCCCTGTTGGGGCGGTGGTGCCCTGTTTTGGCACCGGCTTTCTATTCGCCCCTATAACGAGTGTATGCGCCACCCTGCCGTGTTTTGACCTAAGCCGGAGCGATATCCCAAAAATAAAATGCCCCTGCTTTGTAAAGCAGGGGCATTGCGTTTAAATAATTGCTATTTTACGTACTGTGCAAGCTCTGTATCCACATTCTTAATGTGGTTAAGCAGCCATCCCGATAACATGGTGTTCATCTTCGCGACCGAAACAATGGTCGGACCATGCTCCGCAATATCGTTTTTCAGGTTCTTTACCTGTGCGATAAACTCATCGTGTATTTTCTTATGCTCGGGGTACTTTGGATACGCTGAGTTCTTTTGCAGCACTTCTTCGTCAGAAAAATGCTTTACCACGTAGTTTTCTAAAAACTGTGCAGTCTTTACAACTTCCTGCCGTCCCTTACCCACCGAGCAGGCTGAGTACAACGCATCCATCGCGTCAAACAGGGTTTTGTGCTGTTCGTCGATCAGGGTTACTCCAATTTTAAAGCTGTCGTTCCATGTCGGCATAGTCAGTCATTCCTTTCACGTCATCCCAATTTTGTCGCAGTGCTGTTTATAACAGAAGGTTTGAGTAGTGCAAAGCAAAAGCATAAACCTTCTTTGCGCCGTGGGTTTCGCGATACAAATGGTTATTGGTTTTGCTGTTTTACCCGTTCAAGCAGCGCGCGAATGCGGTTAGAGGGGTTAAGCAGATCGCTAATTGACTGATCGTAGTTTAAGTGGTCGATGAGCAGGGCAAGGTATTTTGCCATATCAACCTCAGCATACCAAGGACGGCTTCTAAGCTCCTCGGTGCGGTAAACAAGGTTTGAGGAGAACACCTTATCAATCAATCCGTCTTCATATGCCTTATCAAAGTTTGCAAGCCCTTCGCAGAACAGACCGAACGATACGCAAACGAAGATTCTGCCCGCCTTCTTTTCTTTGAGTTGGCAGGCGATCTCGAGTACCGAATCGCCGGAGGAGATCATATCATCTACGATAATAAGATCCTTGCCCTCGACATTAGAGCCCAAGAATTCGTGGGCTACAATGGGGTTGCGCCCCTGTACGATGGTGGCGTAGTCACGTCGTTTATAGAACATACCGAGCTCTACACCCAGGATGGAGGAGTAATAGATACACCGCGCCATGCCGCCCTCGTCGGGGGAGATGACCATCAGCTTGTCTTTATCAAAGCGGATGTCGGGCACCTGCTTGACGATTGCCTTTAGAAACTGATAGGTGGGCTGAATGTTGTCAAAGCCATTGAGCGGAATCGCGTTGTGCACACGCGCATCGTGTGCGTCAAAGGTCAGGATGTTGTCCACACCCATGTTGGTAAGCTCCTGTAGCATCAAAGCGCAGTCGAGCGATTCCCTCGAGCTGCGACGGTGCTGCCTGCCCTCGTAGAGCATGGGCATAATTACCGTGATGCGTCTTGCCTTGCCGCCCGAAGCGGCAATAATGCGCTTAAGATCCTGATAGTGGTCATCGGGGCTCATTGGTACACTTTGTCCGTACATTGTGTACTGCACACCGTAGTTGAACACGTCGCACAGGATGAAAAGGTCATGTCCGCGAATGGATTGCTTGATAAGCCCCTTCGCTTCTCCGGTACCAAATCTCGGGCAGGTTGCCTTAATCTTAAAGCTGTCGAGCAGATAGCCGGGCACCTCGATTTCGGGGTTTAGCTCATTGTGTCGTTCAAGTCTCCATTTGGTAAGATAGCTGTCTACCCTGTCGGTAATCTCCTCATAGCCCCTCATTCCGATGATGCCAAGGGTGCCAACCGGGATTTTAACCACCTTACAATCGTGACTGTCGATATAGTCCATTCACCATTAACCTCCCAGACGCTTTTCATATTATGTTGTATGTCTCATGCGGGCAAAAACAAACTGTTGCCTACTCAAATTCTACACAGGTTTCACACGCTTGTCAACAAACAACAAAGCGCAGCCGGCATACCCAACAAATGGGTGGATGTCGGTTGCGCCATACTGTTTGTATCATCCTGTTTTTTGACGACGAAGCAGACTTTCTGCCTCGTCTTTTGTGATTGCACGGCTGTAAAAAAAGCCCTGTACCTTGTCGCAGCCAATCTGCTTTATTAGCTCTAGCTGGCTTGCGGTCTCTACACCCTCTGCCACAACACACAGGTTTAAGCAGTGGGCAAGGTTTACAACGAGCTTCACAATCTCGTAATCCTTCGGGTCGTTTGCAACGTGGTCAATAAACTTTTTATCGATCTTTAGCGTGCTAATCCACAGCTGTCGAAGCTGATTAAGCGAGGAATAGCCCGAACCGAAATCGTCCAGCGCAAGGTCAAGCCCCAAGGCCTCCATATTCTTTATCACGTCCATATTGCTGCCGACGTACTCTACAAGCTGTGTTTCTGTTACCTCAAGTTCGATGCAGTCGGAGGTAAGGTTTAGGCTGTGCAGAATCTCGCGCACCTCGTCGGCGAACGACGGCCGCTGCAGCTGCACAAGCGAAAGGTTAATCGCCATCTTGCCAAACTGGTAACCTTTGTCTCTAAACTCCGCCGCGGTTTTACACGCCTCTGCAAACACCCACCTGCCAAGCTCATGAATATGCCCCGACTCCTCGGCAGCGGGGATAAACTCGCCCGGAGATACGCTGCCCACCAGGCTTGAGTTTAAGCGCAGCAAGGCCTCAAAGCCGACGATACCGCCCGTATAGGGGTTGTACAGCGGCTGATAATGTACCTCAAACTCGTTGTGCTCCAGTCCGTGGCGTATGGCACGCCCGACTGTTTCGTGGCGCAGGATACGCTCAAACATCGAGTAGTGAAAGATTGCGGTGGTGTCTTTACCCTTGGCCTTTGCGTGCTGCATAGCGATGTCGGCATAGCGAAGCAGCGCCTTGTCGCTTTGTGCGTGCTCGGGATACATTGAGATACCCAGACTAGCGGAAATGCACAGCGTCAGCTTGCCAATCTGCATCGGCGCCTTGATGGCATCCTTGAGCCGGCGGGAGAACTCTACCGCCTCCTCGGTGTCTGCACAGGGCAGGTAGATGGCAAACTCATCGTTGCTTAGACGCACCGCAAGCCCGTGGTTATGTGTGCGCTGTAACAGGATGCACGCGACCCTTGTAATCACCTTGTCGCCCACAAAGTGGTCGAGAGTATCGTTAATCGCCTTTAGGTTGTCAAGGTCTAAAACAATGACGGCGGCGTTCTTCACCAGTCCAGTGCGAATATCGTTTTGCAGGCGGCGGGAAAGGGCGTGCTTTGTTGCCATGCCGGTTAGCTCATCGAAGACAACCGGGGTCGTATCATGGCTGTATTCGTTTTCTTCTAGGTCCAGCACACTGCCAATGACGCGCAGCAAACTACCGTCCTCTGCCCGAAGCGCTTTGCCATGCGCGCGCACGGTTTTTACGGCGCCAAGCGGGGTGATGATGCAAAGCCTAACTGCAAAGTCGGTCTCTTTCGGGTCGTTTTTTAGATTTTCGACAACCTGTCGGCATAAGGGAAGATACTCGGGCAGCACATTGCGGGAAAAAAATCCCTCCATCGAGTGCGCACAATGGCTAATCGATAACATGTTACAAAGCCTAGGAGAGGATATCACCACATCGGTTTGAAAATCCCACTCGAATAGGCCTTCAATTAACGTGTCCATCAGGGCAGAGTATTCCCTAAAGTATTTGTCTGTGAAGCGTCGATTTGGCAGAGCGTCGTCGTTACGAAAATAGCGCTCCCAAACAGACAGGTAGTTGCCGCAACCGGTAAGCTGTTGCTCGTCGTGCATCCCGTGTACGTACCTTTCGATGATTTCTGAATATGATGAAAAAATAAGTGATTCGTCCCAATCTACAGGGAATGTAATCGTTATCATTATTAGAATACATTTTAGCATATTTTTCTTATGTTTTGGTAACTATTTATTATTTTTATATACTTGACCAAAATTTTAATGATAAATTCTCTTTTATTATTCATTGCATTTTACTAGACTATACAAAATTAGAAAACCGCTCAATGCCAATTTCCATTGACTGGAACGGCGCAGTCCCGGCAAAATAAGTTTGCCATCCCAATATGACGAATCCCGCTAAATGTATGACTGCAAGACGCCGGTTTTGCCTTGTTGCTTGAATACCAATCTCGACCCACATCAAGAGATTTTTATCTGAAAAACGCAACAAAAAGGCAGTATCCGCCCGTTTGTATAGTGTAATCGCTCAAAAGAGCGGGTTACGACCGATTGCGACCCGATATCTACGTATATTACGCATTATTTCTCTGTTTTGCTGTTTCGCTATTGAATTTAAAGTGCAATATGATATAATAATAAAGATGTACGGGCTTTGCATGGCCATAATTGCAAAGCGCGACATCTGCGTATCGATTATATCAGTCACTGCCCAGTTCCCACCGCATCCCGCGGTGTGGTGTAACGGCAAATGAACAAGGCGTGGAGGTGACACTGTGAATCCCGACCCTGGTAATCCCCGAAGTTGCGAAAATCGAGCACACGGCCGGCTTAACAGTGCACACAGCCTGTTTGCCGCCGTTATTAATGCGTGCTCCGGTAGCATAGACACCGGTAGCCGCACGTTAGGGAGTGATGATTTTGATTACATACCTCAAAACAGAAGACAACCGTCTGGTTACCCTAGAGGGGTTGCAGGACGGCTGCTGGGTGAGTGTTGTAAGCCCAACCGAGCAAGAAATTCTCTACCTTGTAGAAACCTTAGGGCTTGACATGGGCTTTGTGCGCAGCTCACTGGATGAAGAGGAGACCTCGCGCATTGAAAGCGAAGACGACCAAACCCTTGTTATTGTTGACGTCCCGGTAGCCGAAAAACAGACCGAAAACACCATGCTGTACTCCACCATGCCAATTGGCGTTATCATCACCGATAAGGCGGTGTACACCATCTCGCTCAAAGACAACGCGGTTCTTACCGAGATGGCGGGCAACATGGTAAAAAACGTGCAAACCCACCTGCGCACCCGGTTCTTTTTAACCCTGATGCTTCGCATCTCAGTGCGTTACCTGCAATACCTCAAACAGATTGATAAGATTTCAAACCTGATGGAGCTGCAGCTGCACAAATCGCTGAAAAACAAAGAGCTAATTCAGCTGCTCGGGCTTGAAAAATCGCTGGTATACTTCTCTACCTCGCTCAAGGCAAACGACCTAACGCTCGAAAAGATTCTGCGCGGGCGGTTTATTAAGCTGTATGAGGAGGATAAAGAGCTTCTTGAGGACGTGCTAATCGAGATTAAGCAGGCAATCGAGATGAGCGGCATCTATTCGGATGTATTGTCCGGCATGATGGACGCATACGCCTCGGTAATTTCGAACAACCTGAACATCGTAATGAAGGTGCTCACCTCCATTACCATTGTGATGTCGATACCCACCATCATATCCGGCATCTACGGCATGAATGTGAACAACCTGCCGCTGCCAAACTTCTGGTTCCCCGTCGGGCTTTCGCTGGTTGCGATGGTTGTCATCGGCTTCATCCTCAAAAAGAAGAACCTGTTCTAAACCATTCGACCCTGCCGCATCCCGCCGATGCTTAGGCGGGGTCTTGTTTAATACTACAACAAACGAAAAAGGTGTGAACGGTACGATGAACGAAAACAAGATGTACCACATTGCCCTGTCTCTCGCCGACGGCGCGAAATACGCCATTTTACCAGGAGATCCGGGCAGGGTGGAGAAGATTGCACAGTCGCTACAAAACCCCGTATTTGTTGCAAGAAATCGCGAATACACCACCTATGCGGGAACCATAGAGGGCGAGCGGGTGCTTGTAACCTCAACGGGTATCGGCGGGCCGAGCGCAGCCATCGCGGTAGAGGAGCTTTATATGACGGGCGTGCGCACCTTTTTGCGGGTGGGTACCTGCGGGGGCATGCAGACCGAGGTGCTCGCGGGGGACGCCATCGCCGTTACCGCTGCCGTTCGGATGGAGGGAACCTCAAAGGAATATCTGCCGCCGGAGTATCCCGCCGTATCGGACTTCTCGGTGACAAGCGCCTTGGTTACTGCGGCGCACAAGCTGGGCGTTCGGGTGCACACCGGTGTTGCCCAGAGCAAGGACTCGTTTTACGGGCAGCACGCGCCAAGCCGTATGCCGGTGGGCAGCGAGCTGCTGTATAAATGGAACGCGTGGAAGGCGGCAGGCTGCCTTGCGTCGGAGATGGAGTGTGCCGCGCTGTTTTCGGTGGCAGCTTCTCTGGGCGCACGCGCGGGTGCTGTTTTGCATTGCGTCTGGAATCAGGAGCGTGCGGAGCAAGGGCTGCCGGGCGCGGAGAGCCACGACACACAACAGGCGATTGATATTGCGGTGAATGCGCTGCGCATATTGATTGGGCAGGATAAAGCATAGCACTAAATAATAGCGAAAGAAAGCAAAGGGAGCTTCGCACAGAAGCCCCCTTTTTTCTATGGTGTATTGTCTAGCGTTTAACCGAAATGCTCCTGTAAAAACGAGAGTACCGCGCCCGAAAACGCCTCATCCTGTAACGGGTCTTCATACAGTTCATCATACACAATAAAGTGGTAATCCCCCTCGCGCACAAAGGTCTGCACTGGTTCATCCGTTTTTGCAAGGATGCGCTCAAAATTGACGTAGGGCACCTGCGAGTCGGCGGTGGAGTGCATTAGTAGCGCAGGACGACCGTTTAATTTCTGAATTTCGTTTAGCGGGTTAATGCGCGTCATCTCGCCGCCGTAGGTAAGCAGGCAGTACAGATGAACAAACGGCTTTTGGATGGCGGTAGCCACCCCGGGCATACCCATCAGCTCCATCGAGTCGCAGAACATATCGGGCAGCGAGGAATACGCCGATGCGCTGATTAAGCCGTCCAGCTCGGGGACTTCGCCAATCGCATTGATGGCAGTTGCACCGCCCATCGAGGTTCCCCACACAACGGTGGGCAGGTCGCCATATTGCTCGGTCAGGTAGGAAACACCGGCCTTTACGTCAAGGTACTCGCTCATGCCAAACTGTACCTCGTCGCCTTCGCTCTCGCCGTGGGCGCGCATCTCAATGAGCAGCGAGCCGTAGCCGTTGTCGCGCAGCATCTTTGCGTAGCCGAAAAACCCGGTGACCGACGGGTTTTGAATGCCCGAAAGCAGGATGACCGTCGCTTTTGGGTTTTCTGGTACAACCGTCCATGCCGCGATGTTCAGTCCATCCTCCGTTTGCAGCGTAATGCGGGAGGCGTCTACCCCAAACTGATCAGGCTCATAGAAGTTCATCTTAGTGGGTCGCTTTGTCAGGTCGCCCATTACAAGGGGAGGGATGGCGGCGAATAAAGCGATGGTCAGCACAAGTATTGTCGCAAGCACAATCACGATAACCCGTTTTAATACCCTGCCTTTTTTCGCTGTTTTTTCAGCTGTTACAGACTGCATCTGTGTTCCTCCTAATGTGTAGAGATAGATAAGTAGTCGCTGTGTACCGCTGTTTAAGGACTAAGAATTACACCGTACTATTTTGGGGCTATTTCGCGGACGCGGTATCGGTTCGCACAAGGTTGCGCTCAGCGGGGGAAAGGTCAAACAACCCCATGATAACGTCGTCGATGCGCTCGCAGAGCACACTGCGCAGACGGGGGCAGTCGTTCTTAAACACCTCGTCAACCAGCGCGCAAACCAGCGTACACGACGCCTCATCCGGTATAGGGATTGGAATCGCCTCGATGTGGCTGCGCAGCACCTTGACCGACTGAAACTTGTTAGAGAAGTAGAAATGCGCAACCAGACTGTTGAGTACGGCAAGTATAAACTTAATCGGGATGTTTTCAAAGCGAGGAATCAGGATGTTGCAGCTGTTGAGCGAAAGCGTCTGCTTGTCGTCATACGCAAAGCAGGGTGAGGAGGATACAAACTTATAAAGCAGCTTCTCGGGCGCGCGGTAAAACCGTTCGGGTGCTACCTGCTGAAACCGTTCGGGCGCAAACTTTAAAAAGGTCTCGGGCTTGCGGTAGGTGTAAGCAAGCAGGTCGGTGCCGCGCAGAACGGGCTCCATCTCACGGTATCGGCGGTCCTTCACAAACGTGTTGTTGTCGCCCGTCACAATGCCAAGGGCAAAATCCGCGTTGCCCTCCAGTCGAGTGGCGTTTTGAAACTCCTCTAGCTTGTTAACAAGGTCGTTCTTTTCATCGCTCACACTGAAGTTAAACACACTCGAGTGCGCAAGCCGCGCGGGGGATAGGTAATAATGCTCCGCGCCGTTCTCTACCTCAATGGGTGAGCGGGGCAAAACGGCATCGTCCCCGCGCTTTTGCAGGGTTACGGTAATGGTGGGCGCATACACCTTGTCAAAGATATTGCGCCAGTATTTCACCCGCAAGATATCGCAGTGCCGCGCCACAAGACCGCGCAGACGGTCATGCGCCATGACGTTTAAGAATGACTGTGGCAGCACATAGCAAACCGCCCCGCCCGTCTTGCAGGTGTGTATCGCCTTAAGCAAAAACACCGCAAACGACTCGATGTGCACCGATTCGGAGTTTGCAAACCGCTCCCGCAGCCGCTCCTTGTACCCGTCGTCATACGCGCTGCCCCACGGCGGGTTAGAGATTACGAGGTCAAACATCTCGTCTGCAAAATCAAACAGGCTGTCGGTCACCTTAAGGTTTTGGTACAGCACCGCGGGGTTTGTAAGGCGTGCGGCAAGCGTTAGGTTCACCCGCGCAAGGCAGATGCTCACGGGGTCGATGTCCGCCGCAAACAGGTGGTTTTCTATCAGCTTCTCCGCGTCGGTGTCTGCTTGCTGGTGCATCAGGATATGAAAGATATTCATTAAAAAGTTGCCCGTACCGCAGCAGGGGTCAAGGATTCGTTTGCCCGACAGCATGCCGTTTGCATCCAAATAGAAGGCGCAGTCCTCGGCAATGCGCTTGGGGGTGTAATAAACACCCTCGGTTTTGCGCTTTGCAATGCTGCTGATGGACATATATAAAAGTCCCAGAAAGTCCTCGTTATCTATGTAGCGTATCGGCTCACACAGTGCGGGCAGCGCGTCTTTAATCCGTTGCTCGTCCGGCAATGCAACCAGCATATCGTCAATTAAGCTGCGGTACGCTCCCATCTGCTGACTATCTTTTAGGTAAGAGAACAAAAGCACGTCACCCGTGCAGGGGATAAGCCCCCTGCTAGCAAGTAGCTTAAGTGAGTATTCGGCGAGTATCACACGCATCAGTTCGTCGCCGCCGCCAAGGGAGTCTACACACGCAATAATACGTTTGGCGGCGTCGGTGTACTCCTTTTGTGCCACATAGCCTGCGGGCACCACGTTGCCGGTGTGCTTCGTCTTGTTGCGTCGGCGCGTTAAGCGGTCGCTCTCGCCGCTTTGTATGCTCTGCACCAAATTTAACACATCGTTTTTGTCAAAGCACAGCTTGCGTAGCCCCGACTTTACAGGTCTTAGCTTGCCGCTCTTTACCCAGTTGCGCGCCGTTGCCTGCGAGATTAAAAGCACCGAGCACAGCTCTTCTATGGTAAGCACGTCTTTGTTGCCAAACCGATTTTTGTCCATTGGGTCTAATCCTCCGCGCTTCTAATCCGGGTCTATTTGTTTCTTACCGTAGACGTTCCCTGCTCGCGCAGGTAGGTGGACTCCAGATCGGCGAGATGCAGCTTTACGGCAAGCGGGTACTTTTCATACGCGTGGCTCACGCCAAAGCTTCCGCCCCGCGCCGCTTCGTCAAACCCGCCCATATGCCAGCGCACGGCAATCGCCTCCGCGGGCTTTAATCGCAAAAACCGCTCAATTAAAAACACCGACTTCTCCCCGTGCCCAAACGGGAATGCATCCTCAATCGAGTAGTAGGACACCTGCTCCCACTGCCCCTTTTCGTTCTTGGCGTTGCGAAAGGCGGTTTTGTAAAACTGCGTCTTGCACAGGTCGTGCAGCAACCCGCAGATGGCAAAGCTTTCGTGGTTGTCGGTATCGGCGTCAA
>JAEZVA010000051.1 GCA_023443315.1 Bacillota bacterium
CAGAAACAGAATCCTTCATGTTTTCAATCATCAAAAAGCAGCTATGCCTGCTTAACGCAAACTTAGCTGCTTTTTTCGTTCCCATTCTTTCCTTTTCCTGCACCACTACTATTGACAGAGAGCCGTTATTTATTAGGGTTATGGTAGTTTACAATCGTCACCCATCCGATTATAATGGGGAACTTTATAGAAGAAATCAGAGCGCAAATTCTGCTTTTAACGCGGCAAGCGCATCCTCTTTATGCGCATTACTCACCAATACCGAGATATCTACGGCGCTTGTGGTAATGATGGTGATATCAACGTTTGCCGCTGCTATGGCGCGCATTGCACGAGCCGCTACTCCGGGCGTCGTCTCCATCTCGGTGCCGAACAGCTGTATCTGACAGTTACCGCTGCTGACAAGCGGCTTAATGGTCGGCATCGACTCGGAAATCTTGGCTGTAAGGTGCAACGCCTTTACAAGCTCCGTGCCGAGGATAGAGAAGGAGAGTGAGGTATACTCGCCCTGGGGTGCTGCGTGAGAGATCATGTCGATGTTGATGCCCGCATCGGCAAACTGTGTTAGAATTTGAGCCAATAGCGAGGCGCTTGCCGGAGCTCTGTTTATGGTGATAAGCGCAACATCATCGGTTACGGTCAAGGTGGACACTCCGTTCATAATGGAGACCTTCCTTTCTCATCAATAGGTAGTAAGCAGTAAAGCTAGGCAAGCAGATCGGTCATATCATATAACCCCGGATTTTTTCCGACCAAAAAGAGGGATGCATTCAGCGCGCCCGTTGCAAAAACATCACGAGAACGCGCACTATGGCTGATGGTTACAATCTCATCGGGTCCTGCAAACAGCACCTCGTGCTCGCCGACTATCGTTCCGCCACGAACAGCATGGATGCCAATCTCGTTTTTGGGGCGTTTTTCCCGCCGCACATGACGATCATACTCATAGCGATAGCCGTTATCACGCGCATCGTTTATGCCATTTGCAATCATTAAAGCGGTGCCGCTGGGTGCGTCAAGCTTGCGGTTATGGTGCTTTTCGATAATCTCAATGTCAAACTCATTGCCCAGTACCTGCGCCGCCTTTTTGGCTAGCGCAATCATCAGGTTGATACCGAGCGACATGTTGCCCGAATGAAAAACGGCTATTTCTTCAGACGCCTCACGCATTGCGCTAAGCTGCTGTTCACTCAGCCCTGTCGTACAAACCACGACGGGCAGCCCTTTTTGCTTCGCCGTTTCAAGCAGGGGAAGCAGCGCCGTCGGATGAGAGAAATCAATAATTACATCCGCCTCGGTGGTAAGCGACTCGGGTGAGGGGAATACATCAAAATCGGCATACTTTACCGGGTTAATATCAATACCCGCTACAATCTCACAGTCGCTCCGCTGCGCGGCACACTGTGCAATCATACGTCCCATTGCGCCACAGCAGCCGGAGAGAACTATTTTTGTTTTCACTTCCGTTCCTCCCACATCAACCGTTGTGTGCAGACTGAATAAGACCATGACGCTCAAGGGACCTCTTAAGTATCGCTGCATGTTCGTCACTTAGGGTATCGAGCGGTGCGCGGCCGGAGCCTACGGCATAACCCATCATCTCAAGCGCTGCCTTGACGGGGATGGGGTTAACATCAAGGAACAGATTGTTAATCAGTCCGAGCAAATCCAGCTGTAGCTTGCGGCTTGCGGCGACATCGCCCTCAAAGAACAATCTGCAGATGTCGTGCGTTTCGCGGGGCATGATGTTTGATACAACCGAGATAACGCCCTTGCTGCCCAGAGAAAGGAGCGGTACAATCTGGTCGTCGTTGCCCGAGTAGAAGTCAAGATCACACTCGGCGGCAAGCTCGGCAATCGCCGAGATGTTTCCACACGCTTCCTTGGTGGCGACAATGTTGGGGTGCTTTGCAAGCTCTTTGTATGCGTTTATGCTGATGCTCATACCGGTGCGGCTGGGTACATTGTACAGGATAATCGGCAGGTCGGTCGCATCCGCAATTGCATTAAAATGCTTTACCAACCCCTTTTGCGAGGTCTTGTTGTAGTAGGGGGTAACATGTAAAAGCGCATCAACGCCGGCCGTCTTTGCCTCGCGTGAGAGCGCAACCGCATACGCGGTATCGTTGCTTCCCGCACCCGCCACAACGGGCACACGTCCCGCCACTGCCTTTACGGCGTGGTAGAGGATGTTAATGTGCTCGGCATCGGTAAATGTGGACGCCTCGCCCGTAGTTCCCGCAATGACGATTGCGTCGGTTTTGTTTTCTATCTGAAAATCAATCAAGTCACTCAATAGCGCGTAGTTAATCGAGCCGTCGGGGTTCATGGGGGTAACAATGGCGCAGCCCGCGCCGGTAAATACCGTCTTCTTCAATGAAAATACCTCCCTGTCTGGTAATGAAATACGGGGATGGCGCCAAAAACTTTTTTTAATCAAAATATCCGCTTGCCGCAAGCAGCTCTGCCATCAGAACACCGCCGCCTGCCGCGCCCCGTACTGTATTGTGCGAAAGGCATACGAATTTATAATCATACTGGGAGTCGGGACGAAGCCTGCCCACCGAGACCGCCATCGCGTTCTCTAGATCGCGATCAAGGCGGGTTTGGGGACGGTTATCCTCTTCAAAATAGTGAATGAACTGCTTGGGGGCAAGTGGCAGCGAAAGCGCCTGAGGCTCGGCGGAGAACTGCGCCCATTTCTGCTTAATTTCGTCCATTGTGGGCTTTTTATCAAACGATACAAACACGGCAGCAAGGTGTCCGTCCGAAACGGGAACACGAATGCACTGTGTTGTAATAGCGGGGGAGGTAGCGGGCACAATGACCCCGTCCTTTACTTCGCCCCAAATTTTAAGCGGTTCTTGCTCACTCTTTTCCTCTTCGCCACCGATAAAGGGGATTACGTTGTCCACCATCTCAGGCCAGGTCTCAAAGGTTTTTCCGGCACCCGATATCGCCTGATAGGTGCATGCAAGTACGTTCTTAATGCCATACTCCATCAAGGGGTGTAGGGCGGGCACGTAGCTTTGCAGCGAGCAGTTGCTTTTAACCGCAATAAAGCCGCGCTTGGTGCCAAGGCGTTTACGCTGGGCAGCGATAACCTCCATGTGGGACGCGTTAATCTCGGGAACAATCATCGGCACATCGGGGGTATTGCGGTGTGCCGAGTTATTCGAGATTACCGGGCATTCTGCCTTTGCGTAAATCTCCTCAAGGGCTTTAATTTCATCCTTTTTCATATCCACGGCGCAGAACACAAAATCCACCTGAGATGCGATGGTCTGTACATCCGCGGTCGCGTCCATAACAATAAGATTTTTCACCTTCTCCGGCATAGGGGTGCTCATTGCCCAGCGGTCGCCAACCGCTTCAGTATAGCTTTTGCCGGCCGAACGCGGGGATGCCGCAAGCAGCTTAATCTGAAACCACGGGTGATTTTCGAGCAGGGAGATGAATCGCTGTCCCACCATGCCTGTTGCGCCGATAATGCCTACTTGATACTGTTTCATGCTTCTCGTTCTCCTTTGTGTTCCAGTGCAACGCAGTATGGTGCGAAGCACTTGTGTAGCGGAATGGTTCCTGTCTGAAAATGATGTTGGTATGCGAGGGGAGGGGGGCTTTGTTGGTTAAGTTAATGACCGAACATGCCTAAAAAAGGGTAACAAAAAATCCGGCATGAAAACCGGATAGTCAACCAATATAATAAGTGCGGAGCTATTGACCAAAACACAAATATGGTTTAAAATTGTGAAATTGGTGTATAGCTCTCCATCATTATTATAATGATGACAGTCGCATTCCTGTTCGGTAATGCAACCAGGGTCACCAGTCGTCGGTACTGATCCCTTCGGCGGTCTTACCTTTCACCAACGCTCAAACGATCCCGACGATCTTGCGGTATGGTTACTGATTAAACCCGCGCCTCTATCCATTTCAATAAAAACATATTAGCACTCGTGTGCCGTTATGTCAATTTGTTTTATGAAAATCGTCCTAACAGGAGAATTTCCGTATGAAAAAATCCGAATTTTGGTACGAATTGCCCGAACAGCTTATTGCGCAGACACCAATCGAGCCCCGCGACGCCTCGCGCATGCTTACCCTTGACCGTAACACAGGGGAGATTGGGCATCTTCGTTTTCATGATATCTTATCGCTGCTTCGCAAAGGTGACACCCTTATATTAAACGACACCCGCGTCATTCCTGCGCGCCTGTATGGCAAGCGCACCGATACCGGCGGTGACATAGAGTTTTTGCTGCTTGAACAAAAGGCGGACAAGCTATGGGAGATTCTCGTGCGCCCTGGAAAACGTGCAAAACCCGGGCATCGCTTTGTATTTGGGGACGGGCTCTTGTACGCGACCGTTACGGATGTTTTGCCGAGTGGAAATCGGCTTGCACAGTTTGAGTGCGAAGGTAGCATATATCCAGTCCTTGAGCAGATTGGGCTGATGCCCCTGCCTCCTTACATTAAAGAGAAGTTGTCAGACAAAGAACGATATCAGACCGTGTACTCCCAGCAGCTTGGTTCCGCAGCGGCACCGACAGCGGGATTGCACTTTACCCCCGAGTTACTGGAGGAGATTCAAAAGGCTGGGGTGAATATCGGCTTTGTGACGCTGCATGTGGGTCTTGGCACCTTTCGACCGGTTAAGGAGGAGAATATCCTCGACCACAGGATGCACAGCGAGCATTACGTTGTGCCGCAAGAGACCGCGGACTTACTCAATCAAACTAAGCGAAATGGCGGACGTGTTATCGCGGTGGGTACCACAAGCTGCAGAACGCTGGAAGCGATGGCTACAACGCACGGCACAATCTGCCCCTGTGAGGGCAGCACCAATATCTTTATCTATCCGGGATATTCGTTTAAGGTATTGGATGGTTTAATAACCAACTTTCATCTTCCCGAAAGCACGCTAATTATGCTGGTAAGCGCATTTGCGGGTTATGAAAGCACAATGAACGCGTACCAAACAGCCGTAAAGAACCAGTATCGCTTTTTCAGTTTTGGGGATGCGATGTTTATCTATTAAGGATTTGAGGAACAAAAATGTTTACACTGATAAAAAATGAGGGTAGGGCAAGACGCGGCGAGATGACGACCGTGCATGGAACGGTGAAGACCCCTGCGTTTATGAACGTTGCCACTGCAGGGGCGATTAAGGGCGGAATCTCGTCGTATGATTTAACCAACTTAAAATGTCAGGTTGAATTGTGCAACACCTATCACCTACACATTCGTCCGTCTGACACCCTGATTAAGGATATGGGCGGGCTACATCGGTTTATTGGCTGGAACGGTCCGATACTAACCGATAGCGGAGGGTTTCAGGTATTTTCACTGGCAAAACTGAGAAAAATAAGGGAAGAGGGCGTGTACTTTTCGTCCCATGTGGACGGGCAGAAGATATTTATGGGGCCCGAAGAAAGTATGCGGATTCAATCAAACCTCGGCTCTACCATTGCCATGGCGTTTGATGAATGTGTGGAGAACCCCGCCGCCTACGACTATGCCGTAGCGTCCTGTGACCGAACCTACCGCTGGCTGGTTCGGTGTAAAGAAGAGATGCAAAGGCTAAATGCTTTACACGATACCGTAAACCCCAAGCAACTGTTGTTCGGCATTAACCAGGGCTGTACCTATGACGACCTGCGCGTAAACCATATGAAGCGAATTGCTCCGCTTGATCTAGATGGCTACGCCATTGGTGGGCTCGCGGTTGGCGAACCAGCAGCGGACATGTATCGTGTTATTGATGCTGTGGAACCGCATATGCCTATTCACAAGCCAAGGTATCTGATGGGGGTGGGAACGCCCTGTAATATTATAGAGGCAGTAAGCCGAGGCGTCGATCTGTTTGACTGCGTGATGCCAAGCCGAAATGCGCGCCATGGACACCTGTTTACCTTTGACGGCGTAATTAACATCATTAACGCCAAATACCAGCGCGATGAACGCCCAATCTCAAACGACTGCGATTGCCCTGCCTGCCGCAGCCATTCGCGCGCCTATCTCAGGCACCTGTTTAAGGCGGGGGAGATGCTTGGCATGCGCCTTGCTGTAATGCACAACCTCTATTTCTATAATACGCTGATGGAGCGAATTCGTGATGCGATTGATAAAGGAGAGTTTTCGCAGTTTTGTGCGCGATATCTGCCCGTTTTGGACAAACGAAATACAATCATGTAAATATAAGCGCATATTGGTAAACAATTTATGTATTCTTGCCAGGAGCCCTTGCATGACTTGTACTTTCAATGTATAATAACATAAGATAATATATCAAAATATGAGCAGTTTACCGAACTAGCTGGAGGAAGAAAATGAACGGATTATTTTTATTGTCTGCCGCTGCTGACGCTGGCGCAGCCGGAGAGCCAAACTCTACACTTGCAATGTTGATTCAGTTTGGACCCATCGTCCTGATTTTTGTTGTATTTTACTTCTTTATGATTAGACCCCAGAAAAAGAAGGAGAAAGAGATACAGAGGATGCGTTCCAACCTGCAGGTTGGCGACGAGGTTGTAACCTCTGGCGGTATCATTGGTCGTGTTGTCAGCATCCGTGAGGACACAGTTGTTATTGAGACCGGTTCCGATCGAAGCAAGGTTCGCATTGCTAGATGGGCAATTCAGACCAACAACACCGTGCATGACGATGTAGACTCGTCACTAAAATAAAGTCCATTTGAACCAAAGCTGACTTCTGTCATAAACAAATCGACCTCCGAATATCCTTTAACACAAGGATTGTTTGGAGGTCGATTTGTTTTGAATAACGCTTTAGCGAATACAAAGCATGAAGAACAAAGACATGTTTCATTTGTAAAACCAACCGTTGTATCAGCGGTGTTCATGATGCTGCTATTATTAGTGATGTCTTTGGTGTTTGCGGCACTATTTGCGTTAACCAATTTACCGACCTACCTGCTTATGCCATCCGCAATCTTAATGCTTGCAATTGCATGCTTTTCGGGCGGTTTTTTCTCCGCGAGAATGACTAAGGCGAAAGGGTTGACAGCTGGCATCATCGCAGGGGCTTTCATATATTTAATTCTATTTTTGCTTAGTATTCTTTTTGAACGTTCGGGAGTTGGCCTATTTGCGCTAGCAAAACTGATGCTGATGCTCACGGCTGCTGCTATCGGGGGAATAAGCGGCGTAAACTTGGTCGCAAAGAGAAAATAACAATTGCATCACGATTTAATATATGTTAAAATGATTATTGAATTAGTGACAGGAGGGGAAAACACCAATGAAGCATGTAAAAACACTAAATACCGCTAACCTGAAAAAGAGCACCGCCAAGGGTGGCTGCGGCGAATGCCAGGCTTCCTGCCAGTCGGCTTGCAAAACATCTTGCACCGTTGCAAACCAAAAGTGTGAGAACGTAAACAATAAATAAGCTCATTACAAACCCACAAAAGAATAATCAACAGGGGACGAGAACTGTCCAGGGACAGATGCACTGTCCCTTGTTTTTTGCCATAACGGCAAATACAGCATGGTGATACATATGGAGGACAATCTACATGAACAAGGATTCTCTCATTCATAAATACTCGCTTAACGGCTACAACATCGTTTTGGATGTACACAGCGGGGCGGTTCATATTGTTGACGAAGTGACTTATGCGCTTCTTGACGTGATTGCTCCTCCGCTTGAAAAGGACTGCCCAGAATCAGTTCTTCGCGCACTCGAAAAGCAGTTTGATACCAATGCGATAGTTGGCAGCTACCTAGAACTATACAGCCTTTATCAAGACGGCGCGCTGTTTTCCGCGGATGATTACGAACAGTTTCAGGGCATGATGTCCGGCTCGCCGATAAAAGCAATGTGTTTACACATTGCGCATGACTGCAACCTGCGCTGCGCGTACTGCTTTGCAAGCACAGGGGACTTTGGCAAAGGCAGAAAACTGATGCCGTTTGAGATTGGAAAAGAGGCCATAGACTTCTTAATCGCCCATTCGGGAACGCGCAGAAACCTTGAGGTCGACCTATTCGGCGGCGAACCGTTGATGAACTTTGAGGTCGTAAAACAGATAGTCCACTACGCGCGCAGCAGGGAAGAGGAGACTGGAAAACGGGTTCGCTTTACAGCAACAACCAACGGCATGCTGCTGACCGATGACAAGATTGAGTACCTCAATAATGAGATGGAGAACATCGTATTATCCATAGACGGGCGCAAAGAGATAAACGACCGCATGAGAACTCGGGTAGATGGCAGGGGAAGCTTTGATGTCATTGTACCGAAGTACCAAAGACTTGTAGAACGACGCGGTCAGGACCAATACTATGTGCGCGGCACCTTCACAAAGCAAAATCTTGATTTTACAGAGGATGTGCTTGAGCTTAAGCGCCTTGGTTTTGAACAGATCTCGGTCGAGCCCGTGGTGTCGGACGAAGCAACCGAGTTTGCCATTACAGAAGCGGAACTACCTGAAGTGTTCGCAGAGTACGAGCGCCTGGCAAAGACACTGCTGGATTTACGCAAAAACAACGACGGGGTGAATTTTTTTCACTTTATGATTGATCTTGAGCAGGGACCATGTGCCATTAAGCGGCTTCGCGGCTGCGGCTGCGGCAACGAATACGTTGCCATTACCCCCGATGGCGATATCTACCCCTGCCACCAATTTGTGGGGATGGAGCAATGGCGTATGGGCAGCGTGCTTGATGGCTCGCTGGATGAGACGCTGAAGGATCGCTTCGCAAAAGCCAACATCTACGGCAAAGAGGAATGCAGCAGGTGCTGGGCTAAATTCTACTGCTCGGGCGGCTGTAACGCCAACAATGTTCAATATCGAGGCGATCTGTTAAAACCCCACACAGTCTCGTGTGAGCTTGAAAAGAAACGCCTTGAATGTGCAATTATGATGAAGGCTGCGCAGTTTAATATAGAAAACGAATAGGTTTATTTTTATCGTAAGCAAGGCGCCGATACTGGTCTGAAACGACCTCTGTCGGCGCCTTGCTTTATTATGTAATTCCTTTGCTTACCAACCAAATCTTTGCCTGTTCTAAATCCGCAAAAAAACCGTATGCAAACAGACCGTCGTGTTTATTTAGGCGTGCACCCAAATAAGTGCGCATTACAACATTCAAGCCCACAAACGCAACCTTTTTGAGCCTGCCGATTGATAACAGACGAGATATTATGATATCGGCGGAGTCTTTTGTAACCAGCGTCTCAGACAGGTTAATAAAAACAAGCGAAGGCGCGGATGGACGACATATTGCCGGTAGCTCCTGTAAAAACTTTCTCACCATAATATCCGTGTGAACCGATAAAGAATCCAGTTCAAAACACCAAATTTCAGTGTTTGCGTAGGGAAGGGGAAAAGAACGACGAAATTTCAGGTCTTCCTTCTCAATCTGCTTCATACCCCGCACACTCCAACTAATTTATGAGCAAAGTATAGCACCAATGCGATTGAAATGAAATCAAAAAACGCAATAAACGGTAATAATTAAATACTACAATATGTGGTTAACATAAATGAGGCAACATAATATTGGACGTTATACATAATTGGTTTTACATAATTTTTGTTATTTGCAACAAATTTTTATTAATATTATGAATTGTGTTGAATATACAGAAAAAATATATTATATTTAGTATAAGCACTTTTTTCCGTATGTATTCTACAAATTGATTGGGAGTTTTGACACTGATGATAGTCACCTATGAGGTTGGTTTTATTGGTCTGGGCAATATGTCGTCTGCAATTATTAATGGTATACTGCGCAACAACACCTTGGATTCGTCTTCTATCGCAGCATATGACCCAGATAAAAGCAAATGCGAAACCTTTGCAAGCAAAGGCGTTGCAATTATGCAGGATGCCGCACAGCTGACCGCATGCTGCCACTACGTATTTTTGTGTGTTAAACCGCAGGTATTTGGGGAAGCAATTGCTTCTCTAAAAGGTGCCGCGAGTCAACATAATGTGTTTGTCTCTATTGCTGCAGGCATTGGAGCACAATATATCAAGGATCAGCTCGGCTTTGATTGCAAGCTGGTTCTTGTCATGCCCAATACGCCGCTTATGCTTGGCGAGGGTGCCAGCGCCGTCGCTTGTGTCGCACCGACAACCGCCGATGAATTTTCATTTGTTAAGGGTGTCTTTGCGTCTTGCGGTATCGGCGAGGAGATTGCTGCAGACAAGCTGCCCGAAGTCATTCCCGTTAACGGCAGCAGCCCGGCTTTTATCTACCTATTTGCAAAGATTGTGGCGGATTTTGCCGCCGAGAAGGGTATTGCATACCCGGTTGCGATGAATTTATTCGCGCAAACGCTCATTGGCAGTGCGAAGATGTTAACCGACAGCGGGCTTACACCCGATGAGCTTATTCGCATGGTATCTTCTCCCGGGGGCACAACGCTTCAGGGATTAGCCGCTCTTGAACAAAACGGATTTGAACATTCCATTCGCGCCGCTATGCAGGCTTGTATCGACCGCGCTTACGAACTGGGTAAATAGCTTCTAAAACATCCCCGTTGTGAATAGTATAGCTTGTATATAGCTACGCGAAACGGGGTGCACAAATGAGAAGGACAACCTTTTCACGGTCGGGAAAGGGAAGCTTGGGTTTAAAGAATACGGCACGTTTTCTGCTTGAGCATCGGCTTGTTTACGCCATCTATGTGTTGTTTTCTGTTGGGATTGCAGCGGGAGCCTTTGCCGTACGAAACGGTGGCGAGAACGTCTTAATCGAGTTGGATACTTTAATGGGGGCATATATTGCAAATCGCGCTGAACGCTTGTTTTTGCCGGCGTTTTTATCGTCCTTTACCGTTCACTTTTTGATATTGCTTGCCCTTTTATTTTTGGGGTTTTGCGCAATTGCACCACCACTAATACTTCTTGTCTCTGTGGCGCGAGGCTTTAGTTTGGGCGTCTCTATCAGCTACCTATACATAACGGCAGGGGGCGGCGGTATTCTGTTTGCACTGCAGCATCAAATCCCATCCGCTGTGATTGGTTCGTTTGTGCTGGTGCTAGCCTGCGCAAGCTCATACCGCCTCTCAAAGGTCTACTTTTCGCTTTTTTCTCACGGTGTTTCCGACACTGCGGTATCAGAAGCTGCAGGGGCCTGCTTGACCAAATACATAATATATACCATGTTAACCTTCCTTTGTGCCTTGGTGGATGGCATCTGTTGCATGTTGTTTGGTGCCCCAATCTGATTATTGTGTATGATAATTCATTATTTATACAATTTGTAAAAACGTATGTTCGCGGCTTGTCATTGTACTGTGTGCGACAAGCGGACGCCTGATGAAATCTTTGCCATGCACAGTGGCAGAACGGACGAAAAAATGACGCAGTATGTAAACAGCTTTAAAGACTATCTCGTTAACAGCAAGGATGTAGCTGCTAATACGCTCGAATCGTACGTACGCGATGTGAATGCCTTTATTTCATTCGCATCACAGTATAGTGTTACCGAGCCTTCCCGTGTTACGGTCGCAAATATTGAGCTGTACGTTGAACAGCTCAAGGCTTTAAAAAAGAGCAATTCCACCGTAACAAGAAGCATCGCCTCGCTGCGTTCTTTTTTTCAGTTCCTTGTACTTCACGGATATGCTTCAACCAATCCTGCGCGAAGCGTAAAGCTTGAAAAGATAGAAAAAAAGCTACCATCCATCTTAACCAATCAGGAGATTGACCGCTTGCTCAAAAGCCCGAACTCCAACGAACCAAAAGGGTGTAGGGATAAGGCGATGTTTGAGCTTTTATATGCTACAGGAATTCGTGTGTCTGAACTGGTATCGCTTAATATTCAAGATATCAATCTAAATGTCGGTATTTTAAACTGCCATAATGGCAAGGCAAGCCGGATTATACCGATCTATCCGGAGGCTCTCAAGGCGCTTAGCGAATACATTTATAGGGTTCGCATTGCAATTGTGCCAGACAACGATTTTGATGCACTTTTTATTAATTTAAACGGCAGTCGGTTGACTAGACAGGGTTTTTGGAAGATAATAAAAACATACGCAGAAAAAGCAAGCATTAAAGCAGAGATTACGCCCCACACTTTACGGCATTCGTTTGCTGCACATCTTTTAGAAAACGGCGCTCAACTCAAGGATATAAAAGAAATGCTCGGGCACGCTGATATTTCATCCACACAGGTTTATGCCCAGATTATGAAAAACAAATTTAAAGATGTGTACAACAGGTGTCATCCTCGTGCGTAATAATGTAATGTCGTAACAATTAAAGGAGCTGCAATATGGGATTTTTAGGTATTGGTAACTATTCAAAGCCGGGTAAGGGCGTTTCAAAGGATACGCCTGAGAAAAAACGTTTTTTTCTATTTTGGGAGATATTTTTCCGTAAGTTTTGGAAGATAATCCAGGCAAATCTTTTGTACGTTTTATGTTTTGTACCTTTTGTTTTTTCATTTGTTCTTTTAATCATGTGGGGAAGTAATTCGACATTTGGAATTGTTATTTCCGTAATTGCGCTGACTATCTCTGCGGGCATAGGTGGTACAGCAACAGCCGGCATTACCTACATTATGCGAAGCTACGCAAAGGAACAACATGCATTTTTGGTTTCTGATTTTGTTGATGCCATTAAGAACAACTGGAAGCAAGCGTCGATTACGGGCATACTACAAGCCCTGGGGGGAATTATAGTATACTATTCGTCCAGTTTTTATTATGCAAACATTCAAAACTTCAATATCCATGTTGTCTTATTTGGAATAAGCCTTTTGCTCGGCATTTTGCTTCTATTTTCTTCTTACTATGTGTATCTGCTTATGGTTACCATAGACCTTAAGCTGGTGCCACTGCTTAAGAATGCATTAATCATGAGTATACTGGGATTACGAACCAATTTGATTACAACATTCTTTGTTGCCTTAATTATAGTGCCAACCGTTTTGCTTTTACCTTATACTGTTGTTTTAGTTGTTTTAATAGTACCAGCGTGGATTCAGCTAATTTTATCTTTTAACTCATATCAGTATGTGAAAAAGTATTGCATCGATCCGTACTATGCAAATCAAGAAGAAAGCGATTCCAATGATAAGCTCAAGTCAGAATCGGTTTTTTCTGACGACATCATAACAGGTAAGTGATATTTACAGTAAATAGCGGGCCTATTATAAGCTCGCTATTTGTTTGTTCTGCCCCGAACTACACTAAATTTTCATTTAGTGAAATTATTAGTAAATTATTCACACCCTTATATATTGCCAACCTTCCTAATTTACCCCCACCCCCTTTCGAAAATCAACTATGTTCTTTTGAAAAAGTATGTTGTGCTGTAACAGCTATTTACGCGACCTATCGGGTGCATTACAATAATAATTGTTGGTACGATATCATGAAATTCATTTAACGGAGGGGTTTTTCACATGACTATTCAAAGCATCATTAACGGAATACTCGCGTATCATCCCGACATTGGCGATCGCAGGACCTGTGATGTAATTATCGGCGGAGACCCAAATGTGGAGTGCACAGGTATTCTCGTTTCCATTGCACCAAACGTAGATGTAATACGTAAGGCCATTGAAATAGGCGCTAACTTCATATTTGTTCACGAGCCCACCTTCTACAGCGGCTATGACGACGAGTGCGAATGGCTGGTTGGAAACGATGTATATGAAGAGAAACTCGCTATGCTGGTAGACAACGGCATTGTGGTTTACCGCGACCATGACCACATCCATGCCCATAATCCAGATGGCATCTTCCACTACCTGCTTAAGCAGCTGGGCTGGTTGGAGCATGTGGTTCCAGGCGAAGGACGCGCGCCCAGCATCAAGCTTCCCGAGACCACCTTGGGCGAACTTGCGCTGCACATTAAGAAAGCGCTTGGGCTAGAGACCATCCGCTACATCGGCAACCCTGACGTGAAGGTTTCTACTGTTGGTTTCTGTGGGCACCTGCTTCCCAACGAAAACACAAACTGGAGCAACAATGCGCAGGTTGCTGCATCTTGGAAGTATGACGTAGTTATCCCGGGTGATATCGTAGAATGGACTGTTCCGCTCTACTTCAGTGACGCCGCAAAGCTCGGAAGAAACAAGGGAATGATCCTCCCCGGTCACTTCATGCAGGAAGAAGGCGGCATGCGTTGGGCTGTTGAGTGGCTTCGTCCCATCGTGGGCGATGACCTGCCTGTAACGTTTGTATCTGCCGGTGACATGTTCAGCTACATGTAATCTAAAAGAATCAATATAAACACAAGCCTGCCGAAAAAAATCGGTAGGCTTGTTTCTTGTCGTGATATTTAAAGGTATTCAAAATCATTTCCACTCTGTGCATACATACTCCTTGCCTGTATCCTCCAATACGACTATAATAATAATAAGTCCAGCTTTTTCTATTGTAAATGTGACGGAGTGGTTTTGTTGAACCCCAATCTTTTAATCGATTGCCCAACCGTTTTGCGCGACTATCTGTTTTATATGGAGACCATTAAAGGGCGTTCACCGAGAACGGTGGAAGGCTACTATATTGATCTGCGCACCTTTTTGCGGTTTATTAAAAGGTCTAAGAATCGCGTCTCCCCTTCTATCTTGTTTGAAGAAATATCCATCATCGATGTTGACATTGAGCTGTTGCGCACGGTCTCACTGTCTGATGTCTATGAATTTTTGCATTTTACCGCCAGCGAACGTGGCAACAGCGCTGCTGCTCGTTCACGAAAGGTGTCTTCCCTGCGCGGCTTCTTTGGATATCTTACGATTAAAGCAGGGACGCTTAAGGAAAACCCGGTACGGGAACTTGAGGTTCCCTCCTTGAAGAAATCCATTCCAAAGTACCTTACCCTTGAAAATAGCATTGAGCTGCTTGCAAGTGCTGAGGAACTCGAGGGTGAAACACGCGAGAGAGACTACTGCATCCTTACTTTATTTTTGAACTGTGGAATGCGATTATCTGAGCTTGTTGGTATTAACCACACCGATATCCGCGATAATCGCCTTCGACTGCTCGGCAAAGGTAATAAGGAACGAATCGTTTACCTCAATGATGCCTGCATGGATGCCATTAAGACCTACATAGCCTATAAAAACTCAAATGGAGTCAAGGCAAAGGACAGCCCTAACGCCCTGTTTGTATCCCGAAATCAAACCCGCATCAGCAGGCGGCGTGTTCAGCAGATTGTCGAACGACAGCTAGCTGCCATTGGCATGGATGGAAAGGGCTTTTCTACCCACAAGCTGAGGCACACAGCCGCCACGTTAATGTACCAGCACGGGCATGTGGATATCCGTATGCTCAAGGAGATTTTAGGTCACGCAAACCTTGGCACTACCGAGATATACACCCATATCTCGAGTGAGCAGATGGAGAGTGCAGCAAAAAAGAATCCGCTGTCTAATATAAAACCTCGCAAACACAAAAAACTCACATTTCACAATGATAACAAAGAATAAGCAATTTAAAACATAATGTGGCAGGGACGTCTTCCCTGCCACATTTTTGTGTCGTAAAACCACTGGCTAGGCCAGTGGTTCAAAGGAAGGCTACTGCCGATAATGGAGAAAAGAAAACTCCCTTTGTTATAATAAAGGTGCGGTCTGCCAACTGCACAAAAAACAAAGGGAGGACATTCAGATGAGCCTGAACGACATAAACAGTTTATCGCATACAAAGTGGAATTGCAAATATCACATAGTATTTGCACCAAAGTATAGGCGAAAAGTATTTTACGGAGAAA
>JAEZVA010000084.1 GCA_023443315.1 Bacillota bacterium
CCGTCGGCGGTTTGCTCCTGTGTAAACACATAGCGCACTGCCGAGCCATCGTGAATGGATATGGCGTTGGTTATGGTGGTCATGTAATATATTGCACACGCCAGAATGACAGCCAAAACACCGGTTGCAAAAGCCCTGCTGTTAATATATTGGCCTACCGCAAGGATGCTTCGCTTGATAAAAATCATTCAACCGCTCCTTTAAGAATCACTCCTGCTTAATCAATCTATATTTACAACGCCGCGAATTTGCGGTCCGCGGACATTTGGCATTTCAAATTATATAAGTTGGAAATACCGATTGTCAAATTACAAAAAGGAGGTGAGCGTTAAGCAAAAGAGCATACAATGGCTCGAATTAACCCAGTTTATAGCAATGTCCGCACGAACGGATTGATGCCTTTATGAAAAATCGGTGAAACACACGGGTAAAACTTAGTCAAAATAAACAAACTTCATTTGATGTCATGTTGCACAACTGGCAAAAAACAAACCAATATTTATCTAGGCAATACTTACAATTTCATGATTATGGGATTGAAAAAGCAGGGATTGTTCGCTATATATTACCAGCAGGATTGGAAATTATCTTTGCAAGATATACCTCTAATTCCTGCATAAACCCTTGACGAAATGCTGAATTTCTTCTTTTTGTGTCCGCCGTAGGGCATACCCCAACAAAAATGGTCCCCCCGCGCGGGGGGATACAGCTTCGTCATATTAAACAAATGGGGGAAGCATCAGCCAAGCTGCTTGCCCTCAAACACTGCGCGGCGCAAAAGGTCGTCCATCAGCTCCTTAAACTGCGCAAGGTCCAGCGACTGCGCGCCGTCCGAAAGCGCGTGGGCGGGGTCGTTGTGCGCCTCTATCATCAGCCCGTCCGCGCCCACGGCAATCGCCGCGCGGGAGAGTGCAGGCACCAGGCTGCGCAGACCCGCTGCGTGGCTTGGGTCGATGATAACGGGCAGGTGGCTTTTTTGCTTGAGCAGCGGCACGGCCGAGATATCAAGCGTGTTGCGGGTGGCGGTCTCAAAGGTACGGATGCCGCGTTCGCACAGCACCACATTCGGGTTACCCTCAGACACGATGTACTCCGCGCTCATTAAAAACTCCTCGATGGTGCTAGAAAAACCGCGCTTGAGCAGCACCGGCTTGCCGCACCGCCCCAGCTCGCGCAGGAGGTCGAAGTTTTGCATATTGCGCGCGCCCACCTGTATGATGTCAATCTCCTCAAACAGGGGCAGCTGGGTCTGGTTCATAATCTCGGTGACAACAGGCAGCCCCGTTTCGCGCTTTGCGGTAAGCAAAAGGCGGATGCCCTCGTCGTGCAAGCCACGAAACGCATAGGGAGAGGTGCGCGGCTTAAACGCGCCGCCCCGCAAAAACGTAGCCCCCGCCGCCTTGACCGAGCGGGCAACCTTGACAATCTGCTCCTCACTCTCTACCGAGCAGGGTCCCGCCATCACGTGAAAGTGCCCCTCGCCGAGTATCAGCCCGTTTATATTAATATAAGAAGGGTCGGGGTGCACGGTGCGGTTGACCGCCTTGTACGGCTCGGTTACCCGCTTGCCGTACTGCACGACATCGCAGGTTTGCACCACATGGTCAATGTCTACCGACGCGGTGTTGCCAATGAGGCATACCACCGTGTGCTCGGTGCCGGTGCTTAAAAAGGTGCTAAGCCCCTGCCCCTCGATGCGCGCGACAAACGCGGCAATCTGTTCGGGTGTGGCACCCGGCTTTAATACAAAGACCATGGGATAACCTTCTTTCGGTGTGTTTATTCAGAGATGCGCGGTTGGGGGAATTGCCAAGCGTTGCAACGCCAACACACGGTTGGTGGTTGGCGTTATGAGAACCTTCGGATAGCGAAGCAAGCTTCGCATAGCCAATCTTCAATTGGCATTTGGAGAACCTTCGGTTTTCGGCTTTTTTGAGATTTCTCAATGTGGTGACAAGCGGAGCGACGAGGGCGTCGCTCCCTACAAATCGCTATATTGATGATTGGTATTTTGATGACCTTTGGTTTCCGCGTTCGTAACTACCATGCCTAATTTTCGAAAGCTTATCGATAGAGTGGAGTGAAACCCGCACGGGCGAATCGGAACCATTTCAATAGAACGTAGAGGGAATCAAATGCGGATGCATTTGACGTTTGCATCAAACTCCTCCCTCTGCCATTTGATGCAAACGAAAACCGTAGGTTTTCAAAATGCGAAGCTTTGCTTCGCGATGCGACAGTTCTTCGTGGGTAGTACACCGGGCATTCTTCGCCCGTGCTGCACAACCCCGGGATTCAAGGGGGCATAGCCAAGCTAAAGCTTGGCATTTTGAGAACCTTCGGTTCTCAGCTCTATTTCGGCTTGTTTTTGCCTACTTTTTTCAAGCAAAAAAAGTAGGTCGCCCGAAGGCGAAACCCTCTTTATCGAGGACGCATCGCCAACCTACGGTTGGCGTTAGGTATTAGAAAAACCTTCGGTTTTTCGCGCACCAATAAATCCACCCGTAGGGGCGAATAGCCAATCTCCGATTGGCATTAGCGGTCGTTCGCAGGGGATGGTGTCAGCCTACTTTGCAACGGACGCGCAATGCGCGCCCCTACTGGTTTGGCTAAAATCGGGGCGTCGGAGACGCCGTCCCCTGCAAAAGTTTATTGGTTTTGCGCGCGGGTCTTCCATCGTAGATATAGTAACCTACACCATCGCCGTCTTCATCTTCCTGACATACTCCGCCACCATGGGCACGCTGTCCTTGCCGTGCTGTGCAACGAGCTTCACAATCGCGCTGCCCACGATAACGCCGTCCGCCTTTGCGGCAATCGCCTTTGCCTGCGCGGGGGTGGAGATGCCAAAGCCCACGGCGCAGGGGATGTCGGTAGCACCGCGCACCAGCGACACCATCTCGCCGATGTCGGTGGTAATCTCGCTGCGCACCCCCGTCACACCAAGGGAGGAGACGCAGTACACAAAGCCCTGTGCCTCCCCTGCAATGGTGGTGATTCTGTTGTGTGAGGTAGGGGCAATCAGCGAAACCACCGCCACGCCGTGCGCATCCCCGTAGGGGGTAAGCTCGGTCTTTTCCTCAAACGGCAGATCGGGCACGATTACAGCGTCGATGCCGCATGCGGCGCAGTTTGCAAAAAAACGGTCGGAGCCGTATACAAAGATGGGGTTTATGTAGGTCATAAAGGCAAGGGCGATATCGGTCTTTTTTCGCAGGCGCAATACCATCTCAAAGATGCCGTCGGTGGTCGTACCCGCCGCGAGGGCGCGCTCGTCCGCCTGTTGGATGACCAGCCCCTCCGCCACGGGATCGGAGAACGGGATGCCAAGCTCGATTAAGTCCGCGCCCGCCTCTGCCATCGCCAGCACAAGCTGCTCGGTCGTTTCAAGGCATGGGTCACCCGCCGTGACAAACGGGATAAACGCCTTGCCGCTAGAAAACGCACGCTCAATTCTATTCATGGAGATTGACCCCCTTATACCGCGCGATTGCCGCTACGTCCTTGTCGCCCCGCCCCGAAAGGTTGATGACGAGAACCTTGTCTTTGCCGAGTGTGGGCGCGTACCGCATGGCGTAGGCGACGGCGTGCGCGCTTTCCACCGCCGGAATAATGCCCTCGGTGCGGGAGAGGTAATCAAACGCCTGCACCGCTTGCTGGTCAGTTATCGGCACATACCGCGCGCGGCGGGTATCGTGCAGGTATGCGTGCTCGGGTCCGATGCCGGGGTAGTCAAGCCCCGCGGAGATCGAGTATACCGGCGCAATCTGCCCGTACTCGTCCTGACAGAAATACGATTTCATGCCGTGAAAGATACCGAGGCTGCCGTTTGCGATGGTCGCGGCGTTTTCGGGGCGGTCGGCACCAAGCCCTGCCGCCTCGCAGCCCACAAGCTCCACCGACGCATCTCCGAGAAAGTCGTAAAAAAGCCCCATGGCGTTGGAGCCGCCGCCCACACAGGCAAGCAGCGCGTCGGGCAGCCTGCCCTCACGCGCGAGCATCTGCGCGCGCACCTCCTTGCCGATGACCGACTGAAAATCGCGCACGATGGTGGGGAACGGGTGGGGTCCCATCACCGAGCCCATGACGTAATGGGTGTCGTCGATGCGGGAGGTCCACTCGCGAAACGCCCCGTTTACCGCGTCCTTGAGCGTCATGGTGCCGCTGGTTACGGGGTGTACCTTGGCACCCAAAAGCTCCATGCGAAACACGTTAAGCGCCTGCCGCTCGGTGTCCTCCTTGCCCATAAATATCTCGCAGCTAAGCCCCATCAATGCGGCGGCAGTGGCGGTGGCAACGCCGTGCTGCCCCGCGCCCGTCTCGGCGATGACGCGGGTTTTGCCCATGCGCTTTGCCAGCAGCACCTGCCCAAGCACGTTGTTAATCTTGTGCGAGCCGGTGTGGTTTAGATCCTCCCGCTTTAGGTAGATCTTCGCCCCGCCAAGCTCCTGCGTCATGCGCTCTGCGTAGTACAGCAGGCTGGGTCTGCCGGTGTACTCGCAAAGCAATGCGTTTAGCTCCGCGCAGAAATCGGGGTCGTTTTTGTAGTGGGTATACGCCTGTTCCAGCTCAATGACGGCGTTCATCAGCGTCTCGGGGATATACTGCCCGCCGTGGTCGCCAAAGCGTCCGCTTTTCATCCTTCATCCCTATCCTTTCATGCCCGAATAATTATTTAATCAAAGCCCCGCAGCTCTTTACCAGCCTTGTTAGCTCCACCATCTTTTGTGCGTCCTTGCTGCCATCCGTCTCAATGCCGGAGCTGACGTCCAGCGCATAGGGGTTTGCGCGCATTGCCTGCACGAGGTTGTGGGCACTGATGCCGCCCGCCAAAAAGAACGGCTTGGTAAGCGGCGGAATTAGCCCATGATGAAATGGCTTACCGCTTCCGCCCATCTGCCCCTGTACATAGGTATCGAGCAGCAAAAAGTCACTGGGCAGCGTTTGCGCCTTTAGAATATCGCGTTTTTCACTCACCCGCACCGCCTTGATGATGGGGCAGGGGCAGATGCTGCGCAGGGCGCAGAGGTACGCGGCATCCTCATCACCGTGCAGCTGGGCGAAATCGATAATCCCCTCGTCGTACAAGGCGGCAATCTCCTCCACAGGAGCGTTCACAAACACGCCTACTGCTTGGATGCGCGAATTGAGCAGGGTGCGCAGCTCGTATGCACGGCGGGGGGTAACCTGCCTGCGGCTGTTGGCAAACACAAAGCCGATGTAGTCGGGCAGACAGTCGTTTGCGGCTAAGATGTCCTGACTTCTTGTCAGCCCGCACAGCTTAATCTTCATATTGTAAGCCTCCTGAAAGAAAGATAGGTGATGCTATCTTTAAAAACGCCGCGTGACCGTACCAATTGATTGCACAATAATAAATTGAAATGCCTATTTGTAATCGGTCAGGGACGGAGCGCCTAGTAAGGCGCGGAAAACCCGAAAACCACAGGTTTTCGAAATGCCAATTGAAAATTGGCTATGCGTTGGTTTTCCCAATACCAAGCTTTAGATTGGCTATGCGACGAGGGCGTCGCGCCCTACTTGCTTCGCTATTCGCCCCTACGTGTTGAATTTCAATGCGCGGTTATAATGCAAGGCTAAGATAGAGCTGAGAACCGAAGGTTCTCATAATGCGAAGCTTGCTTCGCTATGCGTAGCTTGCTTCGCTATGCGAAGGTTCTCATAACGCCAACCGAAGGTTGGCGATGCGGACGCGCAATGCGCGCCCCTACGGGTTTTTTGATGACTAACACCAACCGTGGGTTGGCGATTTGTTGGGGACGGAGCGACGGGGGCGTCGCTCCCTACGGCGGGTCATATTATTCTGGTTGTAGGGGACGGTGCGACCGACGTCCCGTGGGGGTTCATTTCGGTAAATGCGGGCGATTGGTAATGCGAACTTGCTTCTCTATTCGCCCCTACGTGTTGAATTTCAGTGCGCGGTTATAATGCAAGGCTAAGATAGAGCCGAGAACCGAAGGTTCTCATAATGCGAAGCTTGCTTCGCTATGCGAAGGTTCTCATAACGCCAACCGAAGGTTGGCGATGCGCTCCTACGGGTTTTTTGATGACTAACACCAACCGTGGGTTGGCGATTTGTTGGGGACGGAGCGACGAGGGCGTCGCTCCCTACGGTTGACTTAAACAGAGCTAAAAACCGAAGGGTTTTTAATGCAAGCTAGGATAGAGTTGAGAACCGAAGGTTCTCATAATGCCAACCGAAGGTTGGCTATTCTCCACGCAGCGCGGCGAGGGCGGTGCGTTTATCGGGGGAGCGCATCAGCGTTTCGCCCACCAAAACGGCGTGTACGCCGATTTTTTTCAGAAAGGACACGTCTCTGGCGGTGGTAATGCCGCTTTCGGATACAAACAGCACATCCTTTGGGATGAATGGGCGCAGGCGCAGCGACGCCTCTAAATTCACCTTAAAGGTTTTGAGGTTGCGGTTGTTTACACCGATGATGCGCGCTCCGGCAGAAAGCGCGCTGCGAACCTCGGCGGCGGTGTGCGTCTCAACGAGCGCACACAACCCCAGACTGTCGCACACCGCTAGAAAGCGGCGTAGGGTGTCGGTATCCAGCAGCGCGCAGATGAGCAGCACCGCGTCAGCACCCAGTGTCTTTGCTTCGTAGATCTGATATTCGTCTATCGTAAAATCCTTGCGCAGCAGGGGCAGTTTTACCTCACGGCGAATCTCCGAAAGGTAGCGCGCTTCGCCTTTAAAAAAATCCGGCTCGGTCAGCACCGAGATTGCCGCCGCCCCCGCCTGCTCGTATTCCTTTGCAATGGCAAGGTAGGGGAAGTCCTCGGCAATCACCCCTTTGGAGGGGGACGCCTTCTTGACCTCGCAGATAAACGCGGGCGCACCCTGCATAGCCGCGCCGCGCAGCGCCTTTTCAAACGCAAAGTCGCCCATGGGCAGCGCTCTTGCCTTGATGCGCATGGCGGCGTGGGTTACGGTGTTCTTTTGCTCCAGCACCCGCTTGCGGGTAGCCTCTGCGATGGTGTCAAGAATCATGGCGAAGCCTCCTTATAGGGGTGTTACATAAGCAAACGAGTGGGCTGTCACAGAGAGAACTCGCGGGTTGCCCACACATAGTCGTTTAGCTTGTCGCACACGACGCCGGTATCGAGCAAAAAGGACGCGTAATCCACCCCGCCCGCGATGGTCTCGGTCTTGCCGTACAGGTACAGGCAGGCGGCGGCATTGAGCACGGCGGCGTCCCGCTTTGCCCCCCGGTCACCCTGAACGATGTTGCGGATGATATCGGCGTTTTGCTTTGCGTCGCCGCCCGTTAGGTCGGATGCGTCACACAGCGTAAGACCATACTCCTCGGGGTCGATGGTATAGCTGCGCAGGCGTTTGCCTGTAATCTCGCATGCGGTGGTTTTACCCGTTATCGTAATCTCATCCATGCCGTCGCTTCCATGTACCACAAGCCCGCGTGTTACATTAAGCCCCGTCAATACCTTGGCAAGCGGACGCACCAGCTCCTCGTCGTATACGCCAAGCAGCTGTCTGGTTGCGCACGCGGGGTTTGCAAGTGGTCCTAAGATGTTAAAGATGCTGCGTGTGCCAAGCTCGTTGCGCACGGGTGCTACATGGCGCATGGCGGTGTGGTATACTGGGGCATACATAAAGCAAAAGCCTGTTTTCTTTAGTACCAGCGCATTCTGCTCGGGCGTGATGTCGATCTTCGCCCCCAGCTCCTCAAGCACGTCGGCTGCGCCGCATTTACTGGATACATTGCGGTTGCCGTGCTTTGCCACAGGCACCCCTGCCGACGCGGCGATAAACGCCGCCGCGGTGGAGATGTTAAAGCTTAACGACTTATCGCCCCCAGTGCCCACGATATCCAGCACCTCGCCGTCGTGCTCTAACCGGGCTGCATGGGCGCGCATGACTGAGGCGCAAGCGGTAATCTCCTCTATCGTTTCCCCCTTCATGCGCATTGCCGTTAAAAACGCCGCAATCTGTGTGGGGGTTGCCTCCCCTTTCATGATTTCATCCATCACCGCGCTTGTGATGTCGTAGGGAAGATTCTCCCGCTCAACGAGCAGGCTGAGGGTTTCTTTAATCACAGTATGACCAATCCTTTCGTCGTCGTTTGTACCGCGGCAAAAGCCACCACGTGTAGTTGACACTACCCTGTAAGTTAAAATAACACACATCGAAAGCGATGTATAATATGCCTTATAGGTTTCATCGACCAAATACAGCAATAAATTAATGCATTATAAGGGGTATGTTTTGTCTAGGAGCGTACCGACAAAAAGTTTTTCATCATCGTAAGACCGTTTGGCGTTAGTACCGATTCGGGATGAAACTGCAGCCCGAAGATCGGTTTTGTTCGGTGCGAAACTGCCATCACCTCGCCCAAGGCATCCCGTCCAGTTACAATAAGCTCGTGCGGCAGGGTGTCGTCCTTTGCAATCAGGGAATGATACCGCGCCGCCTCGATGGTTTGGGGCAGTCCTGCAAATACGGGGCAGGTGGTGTCTACCGTAATCACGCTTTTTTTGCCGTGCATCAGCTGTCGGGCATGGGTAATGGTTGCACCCATTGCCTCGCAGATTGCCTGATGCCCCAAACACACCCCAAGAATGGGAAACTGCCCGCCCAAGGTTTGAATAACCTGTTCGCACACGCCCGCGTCCTTTGGGTAGCCGGGACCTGGAGAAAGGATGATGTGGTCGGGGGCTAGGGCGCAAATCTCTTCGGGGGTAATTGCGTCGTTGCGCACCACGCGGATATCCTGCGTAATCTCTCCCGCAAGCTGCACCAGATTGTAGGTAAAGCTGTCGTAGTTGTCGATGATTAAAAGCATCGTGTTTCACACCCTTATCGGTTGGTTGTTGAAAACGGTCTTAGACCGTGTGGGGATATCACAGTGATTATCAATGAAACTGCGTATTTGTAACTGATCGTGACGGAGAGCCTAGTAAGGCGCGGAAAACCCGAAAACCACAGGTTTTCGAAATGCCAATTGAAAATTGGCTATGCGTTGGTTTTCCCAATGCCAGCCTTTGGCTGGCGATGCGACGGAGGCGTCGCTCCCTACGGAATGGGTTTCGATGTTGCGCGAAAACCAGAGAACCGCAGGTTCTCATAATGCGAAGCTTTGCTTCGCTATGTGTAGGTTAAGATAGAGCCGAGAACCGTAGGTTCTCATAATGCCAACCGAAGGTTGGCTATGCGAAGCTTCTCGTAATGCCAAGCTTTAGCTTGGTTATGCTATGCTGAAATAGAGCCGAGAAGCGAAGCTTCTCGTAATGCCAAGCTTTAGCTTGGCAATGCTATGACTCCGCCACCTCGGCGGCGTTTAGGATGGCGTTGATGACCGCGTGTGCCTTGTTGCCCGATTCCTCGTATTCCAAATCGGGGACGCTGTCGGCGACTATGCCGCCGCCCGCCTGCACCGTAACGGTGTCGCCCTTTCGCACCGCCATGCGGATGGCGATGCAGGTGTCCATGTTGCCGGCAAAATCGAGGTAGCCCAGCGCACCGCCGTAGATGCCGCGGGGAGACTGTTCCAGCTCCTCAATAATCTCGCAGGCGCGGATCTTGGGTGCGCCTGAAAGGGTGCCCGCGGGCAGAATAGTCTCGATGCCGTCGCACGCGTCGCAGTCGGGGCGAATATCGCTCTCCACACAGGAGGTGATGTGCATAATCTTGGAGTAGCGGTGTATCATCTGATAAGCGATTACCTTAACCGACGAGAAGCGTGAGATCTTTCCAAGGTCGTTGCGGGCAAGGTCTACGAGCATGTTGTGCTCGGCAAGCTCCTTTTCGTCGGCGAGCAGGTCGCGCTCTAGCTGCAAATCCTCCTCTTCGGTGGCACCGCGAGGGCGGGAGCCTGCCACGGGGAAGGTGGTTAGTCTGCCGTTTTGCAGACGCACCAGCGTCTCGGGCGACGAGCACATCACCTCGACGTCGTCGATGTGCAAAAACACCATATACGGCGACGGATTGGTGGTGCGCAGCACACGGTAGGAGGCTATTAGGCTTTCGCGGTAGGGGCTTGTAAAGCGACGGGACAGCACCGCCTGAAAGATGTCGCCGTCGCGGATGTACTGCTTTGCCTTTTGTACCATTTCGCAATATGCGGGGCGGGTGATGTTGCACGAAAACTGCACCCTTGCGTCGGCGCGGGTAGGGGGCAGTGGCGAAGGGTCAAGCAGGGTGCGTATCATCGCCTCAATGTCGCCCACCGCCTTGGCGTAGCCCTGCATCACGTCGTCGGTGTTCATATTCACCACCACGCACAGCTTCTGCTTTAGGTGGTCATACGCAATCACCTTATCAAACAGCAACAGGTCGTAGTCGGGCAACTCGCCAGTCGAAAGCCGCAGGGTCGGCTCCGAGTAGCCCATCATTGCGTAGCCGAAATATCCGACAAATCCGCCTGTAAACGGGGGCAGCCCCTCGATGCGTGGCGCCTTGTAGCGCGCGAGGATGGTGCGCAGCACATCCAGCGGTTGCTTGGTGGGTATAACCGCAGGCTCGTCGCCCTCTACCGTCACCACGCTATCCTTGCAGGTAACACGCAGCACGGGGTCAAAGCCCAAAAATGAGTAGCGGCTCCATCGCTCGCCACCCTCCACGCTCTCGAGCAGAAAGTACCGCGCGCTCTTTTGCGCAATGCGGCGCAGCAGGGTGATGGGGGTTGCGATGTCTGCATAGATCTCCTTGCACACGGGTATTGTGTTGTACTCCTTTGCAAGGCGCTGTATGGTGGCTGCATCGGGTTTAATCATACGTGTTCACCTACCTGTTCTTTTAACTAAAAAATAAAAAGACCTTTGCCCCTGTATGGGACAAAAGCCTTTGCTTCTGCGATACCACCCAAATTGATGAGAACACTCATCCACTCGTTTCACATACTATCATATGTGCCCCTCTGGTAACGGTCGGGGTGTGCCGTCGACGCCTACTACCCGTAACGGGGTTCGGGTCGCCCTCGCAAGTCCATTGGAAAACACCTGTGCTGCCGCATTCACACCAGATAGCGACTCTCTGAATACACTGGAAGGTTTTCTACTACTCTTGCTCATTGGTTTGCGCTGTATTGTAAGTAATTATATGGTATTCGGTCGGGCTTGTCAAGTATACAGGAAAAAGTTTTGATTTGGGAAAAATACAAACAGCAACAGTCCATTATTTTTTAAAAACAAACAGATATTCATGAGCAAGAAGTAAAAAGTTGTATTTTATACTATTTGTTTTCCAATAACCTGTAGCTCTGCAATTATGCTGTTGCTTAATTATAATCTCCTTTGTTGTAAAACCCGATTCTTCAAAGATCTTCATTACCTCAAAACTCATCGGGATGACACACCCTTTTTTTCGAGTGTCGCCCATGAGGATTGTGCAGAATTTACCCTTCTTTAGTACACGAAAACACTCTGTGGCTACCAATACCATTGCCGACAAAAAGTCTTTTACTCCAAGAAGTGAGAGATCGCTAGGAATATCCTCACTGTAATTGATGATATCTGCATAAGGGGGGTGGGTACATATTAGGTCGATGCTCTCATCTTTTATAAAGTCCAGCTTACGCGCATCACCTTGCCGAATAGACACTTGAGAGTTCGTTGTATACTCAAAAGAGGTTTTTTCGTGGCAACGATCCAGTGCAGTGGGGTTCACGTCAACTCCAATGATATTGCGATTGAGAAGTTTCGCCTCTACCAGCGTCGTTCCTCCTCCGGCAAATTGGTCAAGAACCAAATCCCCTTCACTGGAGTAACGCAACAACAGATTTCGCGGTATATAGGGCGACCAGTTTCCACGGTATTTTGCGTCGTGAGTAGCCCAGTTTCCACGCTCAGGAAAGCTCCACACCGTATTGAGTTCCAGTTCAAAAGTATCCGGCTCCCACTTTTTTATCTTCATATGAATACCCTGTTGATGATTCCGTTCTCCATATCATCAATACAATAAACATGTTTCATAACATCGAAGGTTTCTTCTAGGTTGTGCCGAGCGCTCTTCCACCCTTGTCCGTCAGTAAACCACACAAAGGAAAATCCGTCAATGCCTGCGGATTCCTGCGCTAACGTTTTGTAGCTGCGAGCCGTTTCGTTTAATTTTGAACCCGAACTGCTGTAAAAATTTGCTTCTATGCCATAAATACATGTAGGGGTTTTTACAACAAAATCAAAGCGTTTTTCCGATTTTCCACGGTTAGATATTGCAGACAGGTCGATGCCCCACTTGCTTTCAATAACACTGAGGTTCATCTCCTTAAAATAAGTACTATTTGCGGCAAACCCTGCTTGAATTAAGTGTGCTTCAACAAGATTTTCCATAAGGTGTCCGCCGCGGTTTTTGCGCCCGTTTGAATCAAGCCCGGTTTCAACCCCTGTTGCATAATCCACCAGGTTGCTTAGCAGGTGTTTCTCCATTAAGTCAAACAGCCCAGTTTTACGCATAAATATTTTGTATTGTTCTTGGGAATAGTTCATTTCTTTAAAGGAGTACAAAAATTCTCCATCCCTGTCTATTGCGTAGATTTCACGCTCGCGAACCGCAAGTAACAGGGGAATACATTTAAGTATTTCGGGATACCTAGCTAAGATACTGTCAAAATCCTGTTCGATATTGCTTGATCCAATAAGCGAGTTTAAGATATTTAGCTCAACCTTGATGTTGTTTACGTTTCTGTGCACCTTTTCAAAATCAATGTAATAGGAATAATTTGATATGCTTGTTTTAAAACGAGAAAGCCACTGCGTAAAATCACGCATTACAGATATCCCCCTTAATAATTGACTATCAGCAGTTCGCTGATTTTCCCTCGTTTGTCGCTGGCAGAGTTTATCATACGTGACGCGCTAATTCTGTGAATATTGTGTTTTTTGTAAAGTAGATCAAAAAATTCGTCGCTTTCGTCCGCATTCTTTGGGTCGGAATTGCTTGCTACAACAAATGTGCCTTTCTCACTCAGTTCGTCAATAAATTGCGCCAGCTGGGTCTGGTGTTCGTCATTAAAACCATCCTGTGAATAAGAGGTAAAGTTTGAAGTCGATGATAACGGGCGATAGGGTGGGTCAAAATACGCAAAGGTGTTTTTATCGATAAACTCCCGAGACATGGCATAATTGCCGCACACTATCGTGACGTTTTTCAACTTGTTGCATACGGCTCTCAAGTTATTTTCATCGCAGATAACAGGCTTCTTATAATCGCCCATGGGAACATTAAACTCCCCCTTGCGGTTGACGCGATATAGACCGTTAAAGCAGGTTCTGTTTAAAAAGATAAACAGCGCGGCGAGTTCGGACGACTTGTTCCCCTGTGCTTTCAGGGTGTTAAATCGCGCGCGGGCATCATAATAGAGGTTTTTTCTTGTTTGCTGTTCGGCATTGATATAGTTCCGTTCCAGATTGCTTAAAATACCGATTAAGTCGTCAACATGATCCCGAATACATGTATAGGTATGTATCAACTCTCGGTTTGTATCGCAAATATATACCTCCGATAGTTGATAGTTGCTTAGTATGTCAAAGAGAACAGCACCGCCGCCGACAAATGGTTCGGCATATTTTGTTATGGTGTTCCCCAATTCTTTGGGATATTTTGCGCGGATCTCATTTAAAATTTGTGATTTACCACCTGCCCATTTTAAAAACGGCTTAGCCAAACAATCGGGCTTAATTCCAGTTGTTTTGTTTCCTCTCGTTTTGGATTGTCGGGATTTAGTCAAAATAACCGAAGTCTCCTTTACGGTCATACAAGCCATGCTTTATTCCTCCCTGTTTCTCTGGTCTTATTCTATTCTACAACCACAACCGTGTCAATGTACTCAAATAGATTTTACCTGAGTTAAGATTGCTTCATGCCGTGTTAGGCAACCCTTTTTTCGTTAAACACATATTCCACCGTCAGAGTAAGCAAGCTAACATCATTGCGGCTAATCATCGATGTAAGGTCTACGGGAAAATCACAAGGGATGCGGGCGCGCGGTTTGGAGCTACTTTACAGACCTGTATTAGCCAATTGGCAAACCAACAAACCACCTGTTTGTGCAGCTACTCTTAGTTTACCCGTTTTGGGGGTGACTTTCCCTTACAACAGTGGTAAAATAGATAGATACGACACGGTGTTTTTGACCGAATCATCATACGGTTGTTGGCACCGGTTATCTCAGCCATTTTGGGCAGAAGGAAAACAAAAACCATGAGGCATGAAAAATCATGCGGTGCGCTTGTGTACCGCACCGATAACAACGAACCCGAGCTGCTGCTTGTGCGCCATAAGGCAGGCGGTCACTGGTCGTTCCCCAAAGGGCACGTGGAGGAGGGCGAAACCGAGCGGCAAACCGCGCTGCGTGAGGTGCAGGAGGAGACCGGTCTGGTCGTTGCGCTCGAACAGGGCTTTCGCCACTGTGTGGCGTACCATCCACGCCCTGAGATACACAAGACGGTGGTCTATTTTGCGGCAACGCCCATCTCGGGCGAGCTGCGCGCACAGGAGTCGGAGATTGCCGACATTATCTGGGCGCCCTTTTCTAAGGCAGGCAACCTGCTTAGCTATCAAAACGACCGAAGGCTGCTTTATCTTGTAAAAAAGCACCTTAAAATGAAGCCGTAATATGCATCGTTGTGGATTGCTTTTTGAAAGGCGCTTTGATATAATCTAGGCACTGCCGCACGGGAGCAGCCCGTGTGGATGGGAAGTTAGTTTTAGTCAGTATACTATGATTAAAAGGAAGCGATGAAGTGCTTAACGCAGGCTCGGAGAAAAAGCATCCTGCCGTGCATCAGCCGGTACGGACCATCACACTCAGCTTTTTTGTTGTGATACTCGTCGGCGCAGTTTTGCTCATGATGCCCTTTAGCTCGCGCGACGGCGCGTTTACCCCCTTTGTGGATGCATTGTTTACCGCCACCACCGCCACCTGTGTGACGGGGCTTGTGGTGTTCGACA
>JAEZVA010000098.1 GCA_023443315.1 Bacillota bacterium
TCATGAACATCCTGTTCTTTGTGTGCGGAATTACCGCTGTGATTGCCGTGGCCGGTATTACCATATACATGATTATTGCAGGCGCGCCGTCCATTGCACAGATTGGCGTTGCCGAGTTTCTGTTTGGCATACAGTGGCAACCGCTCGCGTCCGAGCCTCAGTTCGGAATTCTTTACATGATCTTATCGTCGCTTGCAGGAACGCTGCTCGCTATTTTGATCGGTGTGCCGGTGGCCCTGTTTACCGCCGTTTTTCTAGCGGAGCTTGCGCCGCCTGCGCTGTACAAGGTGGTGCGCCCCGCTGTGGAGCTGTTGGCGGGTATCCCTTCTGTTATCTACGGTATTGTGGGCGCCATGCTGCTTGTTCCGTTGGTGCGGGAATGGGAGAAGGTGTTGTTTCTTAATGATCCGAACCATACCTTTACCGGCGGTGCAAACCTGGTTTCTGCCGTTTTGGTGCTAGCGGTGATGATACTGCCCACCATCATTAACGTCAGCGAAACGGCGCTCAAGGCGGTGCCCCGTGAGTACAAGGAGGCATCCCTTGCCATGGGCGCGTCGCACATTCAAACCATATTCAAGGTAATGATTCGTGCAGCTCGTTCGGGTATTGTCACCGGCATTGTGCTCGGAATCGGTCGAGCCATCGGTGAGGCAATGGCTATTATTATGGTTGCCGGCAATGTGGTAAACCTGCCGCTTCCGTTTAACAGTGTGCGGTTTCTTACCACCGCCATTGTTACCGACATGAGCTATGCTGCCGAAGGGCTGCACCGTCAGTCGCTGTTCGGCATCGGGCTTGTGCTGTTTGTGTTCATTATGATAATCAACATCATACTCAACGTCGTACTGAAGGGGAGGGAGGGGGAATGATGCAGATGCAAACGCAAACAAAGCCCCATACATCCTCGATTATAGGAAAACGCACACTGGCAAGCGACAGGGTTCTTAGCATGCTAATCTATATCAGCGCAGGAATTACCGTGCTAATTCTTGCGTCGATACTACTATACATTGTTGTGCGCGGCGCACCACAGCTCTCGTGGGAGTTTTTATCTACCGCGCCTAGTGCATTAAAACAGCGTTACGGCATCCTGCCTGCCATCATCAACACATTGTATATTATTGTGATAACGCTGATTATCTCCACCCCCATCGGGGTTGGCGCCGCGGTATACCTTACCGAGTACGCAAAGCGCGGCAGGCTGGTTCGCTTAATTGAGTTTACCATCGAGACCTTGGCGGGCATCCCCTCCATCATTTACGGCTTGTTTGGCGCAATCTTTTTTGGCACCTATTTTAAGCTCGGCTATTCCATCCTTACCGGTGCGTTTACACTTGCCATTATGGTGTTGCCCATTGTTATCCGCACCACGCAGGAGGCGCTTAAAACAGTGCCGCAAAACTATCGCGAGGGTGCACTTGGCATGGGAGCGGGCAAATGGCATATGATTCGGACGATTATTCTGCCAAGCTCAATCAATGGCATTATTACATCGGTCATCCTCAGCATTGGGCGTATCGTCGGCGAATCGGCGGCGCTGCTATATACCGCCGGCTCGGTGTTAAACCTGCCCAAGAACGTGCTGTCGCATCCGTCTTCTTCGGGCGCTACGCTTACCGTTCAGATGTATTTTGCCGTATCCAATGGCAAATACACAGACGAGGGCTTTGGCATTGCGCTGGTGCTGATTGTCATTGTGCTGATTATCAACGCAATTACCAAAATGATTGCGAAACGCTCTGTTGAGGCAAAAAAATAGTGGATTACGAAGAAAGGCAGGGAAACCCATGAGCGGTATTGTAGTAAACAACCTAAACCTGTATTATGGCGACAACCATGCGCTAATCGATATTTCCTTGGATATTAAAAATAAGGGGATTACCGCGCTTATTGGACCAAGCGGATGCGGCAAGTCCACCTTCCTTAAGACACTCAACCGCATGAACGACCTGATAGATGGTGTAAAGATCTCAGGGCAGGTGCTTATAGATGGGGAGGATATCTACGACAAGGCGGTGGACGTTGCCCTGCTGCGTAAAAAGATCGGCATGGTATTCCAAAAACCAAACCCGTTTCCCATGAGCATCTACGACAACGTGGCATACGGGCCCCGCGTTCACGGCATCAAGAATAAAAAACAGCTCGACGACATCGTGAAAAAAAGCCTGATGGGTGCAGCCCTGTTCGAGGAGGTGAAGGATCGCCTAAGCAAAAGCGCCCTATCCCTTTCGGGCGGTCAACAGCAACGCCTGTGCATTGCGCGGGCTATGGCGGTGGAGCCGCAGGTTATTCTGATGGATGAGCCCACCAGTGCCCTTGACCCAATCTCCACGATGAAGATAGAAGAGCTGATGCTCGAGCTCAAAGAGAAGTACACCATCGTGATTGTAACCCACAATATGCAGCAGGCGGCAAGAATCTCGGACGACACAGCGTTCTTTTTGGTGGGCGAGATGGTGGAGTTCGGCGAGACCGAGCAGATCTTTAGCCTACCCACCGATAAGCGCACCGAGGATTATATTACGGGACGATTCGGGTAACGCCGCTTTTGCGATTGCAACATAATTACCAATCAATTATAATGGAAAAAGGAGAATGGATATGGGAGCACGTCCTAGTTTTGACAGTGAGCTTGAAATGCTTAACATCGATTTAATCAAGATGGCGGGTCTTGCCGAAGAGGCAATCAAAAACTCGGTAACCGCTCTTGAGACGCGCGATAAAGAGCTTGCCCAGCGGGTTTCGGCAAACGACCGAGAAATAGACGCGATGGAAAAGGTGATTGAGGCGCGCTGCTTAAAGCTGTTGCTTCGTCAGCAGCCGGTTGCGCGGGATCTGCGTCAGATTAGCACCGCACTAAAGATGATTACCGACATCGAGCGCATCGGCGACCAGGCGGCGGATATCGCCGAGATTCTTAGTATACTGCGCAACAATGAGCCAGCCAGCATGGCGCGTCACATCCCCGAGATGGCGCGGGTGGCTTCGGGCATGGTATACGACGCCGTAACCGCGTTTACCAACAATGACCTAGAGGCGGCAAAAAAGGTGATAGCCACCGACGATGTGGTCGACGACCTGTTTGTGAAGGTGCGTGACGAGCTGGTGGAGCTGATGGTTTGCTCCCCTGCGCGCAGCGATGAAGCGATTGATGTGATGATGATAGCCAAATACCTTGAACGCATTGCCGACCATGCCGTGAACATATGCGAATGGGTGGAATTTTACGAAACGGGCGCACACAAGAATACCAAGATTATGTAATCGTTGTTTATGTCTTGAAAGGCGGTGCCTCGGTGCAAAAATTTACAGTTTTCGTCGTAGAAGACGACGATAATATCAGAGAGGTTGTGCGGTGCACGCTGGAGGCATTCTCCTATAAGGTGCACCAATTTAAAACGGCGGAGGAGATGCTGGATTGCCCGGTCATCCCTTCGGCCTATATCCTTGACATCATGCTGCCGGGTATGGATGGCATACAGGCGCTCAAACGGATTAAAAGTACGCCAGCCACCCAGCGCATCCCCGTTGTTCTGCTTACCGCAAAGACGGCAGAGATTGATAAGGTCATTGGGCTTGACAGCGGCGCGGATGATTACATTGCAAAGCCGTTTGGGGTGCTAGAGCTTTCCGCGCGCCTTCGTGCAGTGCTGCGCCGCTCGTACCCAGAGGAGCGGCAGCACCATATCGTAGAGGCCAACGGCATTCGTGCCGACCTTGATAAGCGCGAAATGACAAAGGACGGTGAGCCGGTGGAGCTGACGCTCAAGGAATACGACCTTTTGGTCTTGCTGATGCAGAATTCAGATCGCGTCATCGCGCGTGACGAGCTGCTTAACTCGGTGTGGGGCTATGAATTTGCGGGGGAAACCCGTACGCTTGACATGCACATCAAAAGCCTGCGCGCAAAGCTGGGTGACGATGCCGAGCACCCGACCTACATCAAAACGGTACGCGGCGTAGGATACCGTTTTGTGGAGCCTTCTGTGGAGGGATAACGAATGAAACGCGCGATTTTTCGGCGCTGTGTTCTGGTCGCCTTAGCGGCGCTCCTGCTGAGCGCCGCTGTTTCCTCTTGTATTTTGTATGCAATTCGCATGCAAGAGATTAAAACTAGCATGGGGCTGCTTCTTAAGACGGTTAAAAGCCAGATTGAATATGATATTGAACACGACATGTTTTTGCCCGAGGATGAGGTGAATAAGTACACCGAGTATCGGCTTAGCATCATCGACGGCAGCGGCAATGTGCTAGCCGATTCCCGCGCGTCCGCCGCGCAGCTTGTAAACCATGCGGACCGCCCAGAGCTGATTGATGCAATGCAATCGGGAACCGGTTCGTCGGTTCGCTATTCCGATACGCTTCAGGCGATATACGCCTACATGGCAATGCGGGTCAATGACGACCGGTACATTCGTCTTTCAATGGAGATTGAAGCGCTCGAATCGATATTCAAAAGTTTGCTGCCGTCTACGCTAATCGGGCTTTTGTTTGCCGGGGTTATCACCCCTGTTATTGCATCGCGTGTTACCAGACGCATCACCGATCCGCTGTTCTCAGCACGCGACCGCATTGAACAGATTGCGCTGAACGGCGATTCGGTGCCGCTGCCCTCGCCGGAGTACGAGGAGCTCACCCCGATCATGGACAGTGTCAACACCTTGTCTATGCGTATCCATGATGCGCTTGGTCAGCTTCAGGACGAGCGGGAGCGCACCAAAACACTGCTTGATAACATGGAGGAAGGTCTTGCGGTTATCGACAGTAGGCTGCGGGTGTCAAGCATCAACAGCGCCTGTGAACGCTATATGGGCGCCACCAACGTTCAGGGGCGAAATATCGTTTACCTAACAAGGGACAAAAAGGTGCAAAACGCCATTGAGACTGCCGTGCGTCATGGGCGTTCCACAATATTCGATCTACCCAGCCATGAGGAGGGTAGGGTGTTGTCTGCGCGGATTACACCCGCGCGCGGCAGCATTGTTTTGGCGGGTGCCGGCAGAGAGGAACGCGGCGCAATCCTGCTGCTAACCGATGTGACGACCGTGCGCGCAAATGAGCGGATGCGCAGCGAGTTTGTGGCAAATGCATCGCATGAATTAAAAACCCCAATTACCTCTATCAAGGGGTTTGCCGAGCTGCTTGCGTCGGGGCTTGTAGAGGACGATAAAACCAAAGCGGATTATCTTTGCCGCATCACTGCGGAGGCGACCCGTATGACCAACCTAATTAACGACATCATCAACCTCAGCGAGCTCGAGAACGGCAGACGTCCCGAGGCGGAGGAAGAGGTTGACATCTGTGCGCTTTCGCGTGAGATTGCGGAGCGTCTTGCCCACATTGCAAAGCAAAAGGATGTTACGGTAGACGTAATCGGCGACAAGGTCTTGCTTCGCGCACGGCGCGAGGAGCTGCGCCAGATTATCAGCAACCTGATGGAAAACGCGGTCAAGTACAACAAGCAGGGCGGTTCGGTGACGGTTGCCTGCATGTCAGACGCCGAAACCGTGTCAATTTCGGTCGCGGATACAGGCATTGGTATTGCGCGGGAGCACCATGCGCGTGTGTTTGAGCGATTCTATTGCGTGGATAAGGGGCGCAGCCATACGGTAGGCGGTACGGGGCTTGGGCTTTCTATTGTCAAGCATGCTGTCGCAAGCCTTGGCGGGGAGATCTTGTTTGAAAGCAAGGTGGGCAAAGGCACGACGGTAACGGTGGTTATCGGCAGACATGCGAGACGTAGTTAACCATGACATGGATGGACACACTCTTTTAATAAAACAGGCAGCCGTTTTGCGTGGGTTTTCACTTGCGCGCAAGACGGCTGCTTTTTTTGTGTTGTCTTGCGGCTTGCTGCCAGGGCATACATGGCGTGCATCGCGTTGTCGGATTATGCAAAGAAAGCTTCATGGCGTGCGCAATTGAATACCGAACGAATCGGGGAAAAAACAAGAAAAAACGTGAGACTTTTGGGGTTTACCGCCCAAAACTGCTAATCAGATGAAGTGCGCGTCACTAAACAAAAATGAAGCATAATATAAAAAATCCTGCAAACACACGCAAACATATGTAATAATAAGGGGGACGCTCGGTGTTTTTATTGGTATAAAAAGTTAATATTTACGGGGCAATCACGTTTGTTTGATGTTTATAGCATATTAAAAAAATAGGAGATGCAAAAAATGAAAAAACACGGTGATTTTTTTCTTGACTATTCCTGCATTTTGGTTTATACTCAATTCAACTAATAAACGTAGATGCAAAGGCGCGTCATAAAACCGAACGCTTTTGTGTCTATTTTTATTATTTATCTGTATTGCCAACC
>JAEZVA010000024.1 GCA_023443315.1 Bacillota bacterium
TTATCATTCTGTCAGCACGCTTAATTCCTATTAAGACCATCCCCAAGATAACAAGCCCGCCGCCAAGCCATTGCTGCGTTCCTGCTTTTTCACCAAGTATCAAGATAGATAGTACCATAGCGGTAAACGGCATCATCCCCGAAAAAGCGGCCGCAGTAAAGGCACCGCAACGTTTGATTCCAGAGTACCAGCAAAAAAATGCGACTGCAGTAACAAAAACCCCATACCAAGCAAGTGCTACCCATTGTGTAAGTCTTAATGTGCCTAGTACAGCAAACGGTTGTTCAAACATCGCGGGAATGATACACAAAACAAACGCAATCGTAGAAACGATTGTTGTTTGAACAATGGCGTTCGCGGGCTGTCCCCGTATCTCCTCACCTACAGCAAAAACACGGGACAAAACGTTAAATACAGACTCGCTGGACGCGGCGCAAAGTACCAAGATGTTTCCGACAAAATGTTCTGTGCTTAAACTGCCGGAAGGGGAGAATAGCCCTTGAATTGTGAGGATTCCAAGTACGGTACAAAGGATACCAATAATCTTTTTGGCATCAACCCGTTCTTTTAATACAATCATTGCTAGTATTGCTGTTATAGCGGGGGTCGCGCCGGTAAGAATACCTGCTTCGCCAGAACTGGTGCGCACAAGCCCTTCAATCAAAAACAAGCGAAACAAAAATATCCCACATAAGGCTTGTAAAAAAAGAAAACCGAAACTTCGTAAGGACATCTGGCGTAGGTACTCCACAAGTTGTCTAAGGCATAGCGGAACCAAAACAAGCATAGCAAAAAGCATGCTGATAGCGGTAATCGAAAAAGCACCGAGTTGATCGGTGACAAATCGTGCCGATATTACACTTGTTCCGGCTAAAGAGAATGCGCCTACAAAAAAGAATATGCCGCTTAACTGCTTCATTAAATCATCTCCGAAAATGCATTGTATTATTATTGAAGGGATGATATAATCATACAAGACTAACTGGTTCTATAAAAGAGCCGCTTTGGTACAAATTACACAGTGCCAGTTTGGAGAAATGATGCTGGGTATTATATTAAACAGAGACAGTGAACTTCAGTTATGGCGCCAGATTTACCAAGCGATAAAAGAAAAAATGATGTGCGGACATCTAAAAGCGGCAGAAGCACTTCCTTCCACCAGAGAGCTAGCCAATGAACTGGGGGTATCTCGCAATACGGTTTGCATGGCATATGAGATGTTGGTTGCGGAGGGATATGCAGTAAGCCATCAGGGGGCGCCGACACGGGTGATGGATGGGTTATATTTAGAGCCCTTCATTGTACCGCAAAGCAGCAATCAATTCGTAGAGCGCATTATTAGCGCGGATTTTCGCACCGGAAAACCTGATCTCAGACAGTTCCCACGCTTTCTGTGGCAGCAGCTGATGAACAATACAACGGCACAACTGCCGCTTACGATGCTTGATTATTCAACCCCTCAGGGACTATTTTCGCTAAGGCAAGAGATTGCGGCATGGCTGTTCAGAAGCAGGGGAATGACCATTGACCCAAACGATGTTTTCATCAGTGCGGGGGCTACCCATGCGCTTCATTTGATTGCGGGCTTGTTGTGTGGAAAGGAAGCAAAAATCATACTGGAAGACCCATGTCACACTGGAATGCTTCGGTCTCTTACCCACAGGGGAACGGGGATTGTGCCCATACCCGTCGACTCAGAAGGGATTCGCGTGGATGAGTTTCCCGTTGACGCCAATATAAGGGCCGTTTATGTAACACCCTCGCACCAGTTTCCAATGGGTGGGATATTAAGTGCGTCGCGCCGCGCCGCTCTTGTTCGGTATGCCAGAGAGAACAATGTGTATATCATTGAGGATGATTACGACAGTGAGTTTCGATATAGCGGCGAACTGATTGCGCCACTTCATGCCATTGATCCACAACGTGTCATCTATGTTGGTACGTTTAGTAAGTCCTTGTTTCCGGCACTGAGGATTGGTTATGTAATACTGCCATATGGACTTCAGCAATCATGGAGAGTCTTACGTACCCACATGGACGTTCAAAATCCACCCTTCGAGCAAGCAGCCTTGGCGGAACTGTTAAGAACGCGTAAGTTTGACAGGCATGTTCACAAAATGCGCAGGATTTATCGGCAACGCAGGGAGGTGTTGCTGGAAGCATTAAGGCAGCTGCTGGGCGAGCGATGCTGTGCGCATGGGGACAGCGCAGGATTGCACGTCGCGATTGAATACCCGGGGCTGAATTTTAATGAGGAATTTCAAAAACGCTGTTTTGAAAGTGGTATTTTAGTTACAGGAATGCAAACTCACTGTATTCGCACAGATTGGCATCACAACAAACTGCTACTTGGATATGGGCACCTGAATAGCGAGGAGATCAAAGCCGGGGTGAATCACCTGGCAAGGATTATGAAAGAATTTGAGAACCAACCATAATCATACTACATAGAATTAGTTAAAAATCGGCTCCAGCCGTAAAAAAACCACGACAGCAAACTATGCTATCGTGGTTTTTGCAGTAGTTTATTCTATGATTAACCCAGAATTAGGTCTGCAACATACAGACCGTTTGCCGCCGCCTGAGACAGGGAACGCGTAAAGCCAGCCCCGTCGCCGACCGCATAGATGTTTTTAAACCCTTGTAGCTCAAATTGTTCTGTTGCGGGTCTTGCGGAATAATACTTGCATTCCACACCGTAAAGTAGCGTATCGTAGTTTGCGGTGCCTGGCGCAATCGCATCAAGGGCATGAAGCGTCTCGATAATGTTATCGATTTGGCGCTTGGGTAGACACAAGCTCAAATCCCCTGCAACAGCGTCAAGCGTAGGAACGGTAGTGGATTGCCTTAATCGATGCTCATCCGTCCGCCTGCCATTTTCCAGGTCGCCAAGCCGTTGCACCAGAACGGTGCCGCCACTGATTAGGTTGGCAAGGCTCGCTACATGACGGGCATATTCTATGGGATGTTGGAACGGCTGGGTAAAACGAATGGTAGTAAGTAATGCGAAGTTTGAGTTTGAGGTTTTCCGAGCCTCGTCCCGGTAGGAGTGTCCGTTTACCGTTAATACGCCATCGGTATTTTCGGTAACGACATGTCCGCGCTCATTAAAGCAGAACATTCTTGTAGTGTCGCCATATCCTTTGCTGCGGTACCATATCTTTGGCTCATAAATCTTTTTCGAGAAATGCTCCCATACCATCGAGGGGAGCTCGACGCGTACCCCCACATCCACCTGATTGTTGGAAAGTGAGATGTCGTTTTTTTCACACCATTCCGTGAAGAAACGGCTTCCCGCCCTTCCAACGGCGAATATCACGGTATCGGCGGTTAGGCTACCGACCTCCTTGCCCGATACAAAGCTGACGGTATGGTTTTTTGTGTCTACATCGGTCACCATGGTGTCGGTGAAAATATCACAATGGTCACGCAGTGAATCAATCAAACGAACCATCGTTTCAAAATTGGAATCGGTGCCCAAATGCTTGAGCTGAGCCTGATTCATGTGAAGATCGTGCTGTATACACAGGCGTTTCAGCTCATTATCCGGCATAAATCGATCGGTCGTCGCCCCAAACTGTACCAGAATCTCATCTGCCTGTTCGATGTATTGCAAAATGGTTGACCGATCTAGAAAATCGGTAAGCCATCCGCCGTATTCAGTGGAGATTACATATTTGCCGTCTGAGAAGGCCCCCGCTCCTGCCATGCCCTCCATAATTCCGCATGAGGCGCAATGGATGCAACGCTTTGACTTACCCGAAACGATAGGGCAGTAGCGCCGCTTGATATCGTGTCCCTTTTCAAGAATGCATACCGAGAGTGCCGGATTTTCATTACACAAGCGATAGGCGGCCATTAAGCCGCCAATCCCGCCACCGATAATTGCAACATCATATCTGCTTTTTATTGTCATAATCATCCTCATTCTGCCGCTGTAGTTACTGCGACGGGTTATCAAGAGGTTTTGCTGATTTTTTTAAGCTTCACCTTTGACAGGTTAAACCGTGTCCTTGTACGTGTTGACCTTTGGTATTTCTTCTTGGAGGTGAATTCGGTGTAGATGTTAAGGAGACTAGACGCAAGCGACTCCGCCCCGGAATCCTTAACAGAATTAATTACCGATTCCTTTAGACGTAAAAAGTCCTCCGGTGTATTGCGTCTAAGCATATGCAGTACCGATGACATCTCCTGCGCGTCGTTAAAGAAAAAGCCGTTAACACCGGGATGAATCTGACTGGAGTTGAGCTCGTCAAAGCGCTGCAAAACGGGAAGACCAGCAGCCATCGCTTCTAGCATTGAGATGGAGTAGACCTCAGACAGTGATGCAGTAATAAAAACATCGGAAATGGCGTAGTACGAGGCGACCTCATTGTGAGGAATAGGACCGGTAAACGTAATCATTTTGTCTATGCCAAGGTCTTTTGCCATCTGCTTTAGCTCTACCTCATCCGGACCACCACCAACAATCATTAGGTGAATACCGTCCTCGGGAGAGATTGTCTCGGACCAATACTGCATCATTACATCAAGCCCTTTTTCTTTACCGAGCCGTCCTACAAAAACTGCAATCATTTTATCCGGCGGTATGCCAAGCTTTTCCCGCACAACCACGCGCTCTTCATGAGGAACTCGGGTGGGATTAAAGCTTTCAATATCAATGGTGTTCGGAATAATGTTCACATGCTTTTTCACACCATTGGTTAAAAAATAATCAGCGATTTTGGGCGAGGGACCCGTAATGGCATTTACAGAACCGGCAATAATGCGGGCATAGGCATGCGAAAGCTTCTTTACGATGGCAACAAGTTTGCTGGGCGCAATATAGTAGATATAGTCGTCGTACATGGTATGCATGGTATAAACAAGGGGAATTTTGAGAAATTTCGCAATTAAAATACCAGACAACCCGATACCGAATTCAGTTTGCACATGGATGATGTCTGGGTTAAAATCCAAAACCATCTGAAGCCGCTTTTGACTTAGTGGTGATGCTAACCCATAACCGTATATCTTTTTAGAGGTTTTGGCAGGGCAGTGAAGGATGCCGTTTTCAATAAAATGATGTCTGGCATGGGGATCAGCTGTAACAACAAGCACCTCGTTACCAAGATTTTCCAAACCTTTTTTCAGTACACATATGTGGGTTACAACACCGTTTAAATAGGGCAAATAGGTTTCGGCAAAGATTGCTATTTTCATTAAGCACACTCCTGTATTATATAATCCTTCGTTTATAAGCCTATCCGCTTGTCTATAAATGCCCAATACAACAAAATGACTGTTAATATTAGTATAGCATATTGCACTTAATTTTACAGCATATTTTGGCGAAAGAATAGGTGCACCGCATCCTGGGGCAATGCTTGACGGTTACAAAAGGAGTTCATTCTCTGACCGCATGTTTTCTAAACGTCACCCAAGTCTTGGTCGGGCGTGTAGCAGGTTACAGCTGATGTTAAAAACAAGGCTTAGCTTCAAGGCGACTGACTATATAACGAGACAGAGCACAAATTACATTCATTGTTTATGCACACTACAGGTTGTCCGTCTTTGCGATATCAACCATGACACCTTTTGCTAACCTGGTTGGAGAAGTGAAGAAGTGTATCATTATTATCGGTGTGACAGTGTAAGAATACGATCTGCGGTCTCATCCGCGGTTTGGTTCATCCGATCGAGATCCAAGGATTGCGTATAGATATGCTCAAGCTTGCCTGTAATCTCCTGCGATTGTTTTAGAATGGTCTGTGCTGCGTCAATCAGTTCATTTGTTGCCCGCTTATTAAACGAGATTCGTTGTTTGCGTACCGACAACGCCTCTAAACTGGTAAAACGACGGGAATGTATTGTTCGAGCATCATTGGTTTGAATGGAATGCCAGTGGTTGGAGGTTACAAAGCCAAGACCCAAATCAGGTACAAATACATGTTCCAGCTTCTGAAACGGCGCAAAAGGGCACCAGCAGCATATTACATCATATCCGCACTTCATTGCACCGTCTTTCATACGCTGTAAAATCAGGTTGGATGCTGCACCAAATTCATCCTCAATCACATACAATTGGGTGCAATAATAACCAATGGTGTTCTCAAACAGAAGAATTCCGTCCGGCGTTATGGCACTAAGAAAGCGGCTTCGTTCTTTTGCTTTTTGCGGACGTGTGTGTTTAATTTCTCTGGACAGCGTCCGCTCGCAGAACGCCCCAATCTTGTGCTCATCGGTGCATGCAAGGGCAAGACTGTAGGTATCATCGAGCAAAGAACCCGCTGCATTAACAAACCGAACACAACGTTCATATAAATGGGCATTCGAGTCGGTTAGTTTCATAATCTCAGCCTTGTTTTTGCGGATGAAGTCTTTATCACAGAATTCGCCTAAGGGAAGGAGTGTTTCAAACGCATCGTAATATCTAGGTTCCAGCGTATGTGGTGCACTGCCGTCGAAGATTGCTGCACGCAAGGTATGAAAAATTACACCATCACAGCAGGACGGATTCAGTGAGGAATATATGTATTCCGTTTGATTGTCATAAGGAAGTAGTTTTGAGGCAACACGGTTAATAAAGGCTTGTTTACACGGGCCGCCCTTAATAATACAAATAAAATCATAATCATCAATATTATAAGACTGCTGATAGCACGAAACAAATCCGTGTGGTGTAGAAGTGCCCAAGAAGAACTTTATGGTATTATCAGCAGCGGTGCTCATTGATACCCCTCCAACGACATGGCTGTAATATAGATAAACAGATATAATTGTGTGTTGGTTTCCCTTAGTTCAGATTATTCAAAAATAGGGCAAAAGGTTCCTTCTGATTTGTTGTAAAGACAAAATCAAGTTGATTTTACAACTCTTTGTGAAAACCATGTTACAGAAAAAACAGAAACAATAATAGCAAATATTTTTTCGGGTTATAAACAAAGCGCTTTAGAATAAAATAATTATGCGGCAGATGTTTGTGTCAACAAAATGCTGCCTATAAAAAACAAGGAAGGAAAAAACGTATGACGCAACTAAACTGTCAGGTTACAGTCTGCGCGCATTATAACAGCGGCTACTGTTGTAAACAGGAGATACTAATTGACGGAGAAAATGCAAGGCAGAAAGAACAGACCTCTTGTGAGAGCTATTATCCGATGACAGCAAGCTATCAGGATTCCATCGAATGCGAAAGCTCCGACCCCAAGCAGAGCATTCAAGTTCAGTGCAATGCGCAAAAATGTTACTACAATCAGGATTTGATATGTAGTGCGGATCACATCAATATTGGCGGTCAACATGCAGATACGCGTGATGAAACGCTTTGCACAACATTTAAAACAAAATAACTATAAAGACCCATCCCGTTCGGGATGGGTCAATTATTTTATGTATGGTTAATTCTGCGATTCGGTGATTAAGCCAATCAAGTACATTTGAATAGAAATTCTTGACGGCGTGTTTCATTTAATGGCTCATGAAGACAATTCAAATAGAGCTATAATGTTAAATCAACAAGCTCTGCCTTATGCAACAAAAATTACCGGCGCTTTAATGGCTAACCGCCGATTTTTTAGTGGATATCAGGGTGATATCTCCTTTTAACCCTACCATGTAATAATCAATGTGCGGCATAGTTTCCCATAATTGATTGAGTATGGAATCTACCGTTCGGGGAATACCAGAAACAACATTAACGGCGTTATATTCGGCAATACAGTTTACGATTGTGTCCATTACCTGTTTGTTGTAGAAAATATTCATAACGGCACCGTTCTCTTTAGAAACGCGAAACAAATGTTCAATCGCATCAAGATCGCGGGTAACACCGGAGTCTACATTTATCACGTATAGATTTGTGTGTGTTTTGTCGGCTATCTCTTTACCCCTTTTTATGATTCGTTCACAGTTAACCTGATCGGTTACACATACTATAGTAGCACTTAAATGCCGATCATAAACACCAAAATCTGTGCTGATTTCATGAGACCCGCTCAAGTTCATCACTCCGATTACATAGTTTTTGTTTGCTGATAACAAGAAACCAAATTCAGCATTGCCCTAAAGATACATTCTGTTTATTCTTATGCCATACCAACCTCTTTTATTATAATAGATAAATGTTAAAAGTATATATCCATGCTGTTAACGAAGTTGTAATCACAGAAAAATAGTACGGAGTAATTAAGCAAAATACACAATTGTATGATTGAGAAAGACAATTCTTTAATTATATCTTAACATAAAATTTATCAGAATCAAGCGATTTGATGTAATAAAGCGATAAAACACAACGGAATAAATATGTGCGAATGGAGTAATCTCTACAAATGAAATTCGAAGCAAAAAAGGACAGCCGAAGCCGCCCTTTTCAACTAAGTCTGTGACTATTCTCGGTTCGAATGTGTTAGCATCTCGCTTGTTCGGTAACACAAGATCATCAGGCTGTCACCAAGGTGTACGTTTTCCACCACAACGTCGGGATGAGAAACTGCAAAATCATAATGCGAAAAATTCCAAAAAGACTTAATGCCCAAACTAACAAGCAGATCGCTGGACTTTCTAGCACTTTCCTTTGGAATGCACAGTATGGCAACCTGAGGCTTGTATTCTTCACAAAAGCTTTTCAGTCTATCGGAAGAAAGAATTTTAATGCCAATCAGGGTTTTGCCGATAATCTGTTTGTCCGAATCAAAAATACCAATTAGATTAAAGCCCTTGTTCTCAAAGTCCATATGAGAGGCGACTGCTCTACCAAGGTTACCCGCTCCAATTAGTATGGTCTTATAACCCCTGTTGATTCCCAGGATATTGCCGATCTCGGAATGCAGTTGATCGACGTTATAGCCATATCCTTGCTGACCAAAACCGCCAAAGCAGTTTAAATCCTGCCTGATTTGCGAGGCGGTAAGTCCCATTCGCTGGGACAACTCGCGTGAAGAGATACGAAGGATGCCACTGGTTTTTAAATCGGACAAAAACCGATAGTAGCGGGGGAGCCTTCTAATCACTGAAAGCGAAACCGACTGACTTTTGGTCATACTAGATCGCCTGCTTTCTTGAGAGAAATATTATAAGGATTGAATGGTTTGCATGACATATTCACCAAAGTCTTCGCAGGTAGCGCCAGTATCGCGACCGGTAATCGAAAGCTTCTTTTCCTCAAACATACAGATATCAAGCGCACGGGAGAGCTTATCAGCCTCTTGCTGATAGCCGATATGCGAAAGCAAAAGAACAGCGGCGCGAAGCATTGAACAGGGGTCAGCATACTGCGCGCGTCCTTCTGCAACCATGCGGGGGGCAGAGCCATGAATCGCCTCGAACATTGCATAGCGCTTGCCGATATTAGCGCTTCCGGCAGTGCCTACACCACCCTGGAACTCCGCTGCTTCATCGGTAATAATATCGCCGTACAGGTTGGGCAATACAAAAACCTTAAAGTCGCGTCTGCGCTTCTCGTCAATCAGCTTAGCGGTCATAATATCGATATACCAGTCATCGGTGGTAATGCCGGAATACTCCTTGCCAATATTCTGGCAAATCTTAAGAAACTTGCCGTCGGTAGTCTTTATTACATTGGCCTTTGTTACAATCGAAACGCGGTCCTTACCGTTCTTTTTCGCGTATTCGTAAGCAAGGCGGGCTATGCGTTCGGTTCCTTGGGTGGTCGTAACCGTAAAGTCAAACGCAAGATCATCGTCTACATTCACGCCTTGTGAACCCACGGCATAGCTACCCTCGGTGTTCTCACGGAAGAATGTCCAGTCAATACCCTGCTCGGGAACCTTAACGGGGCGGACATTGGCAAACAGGTCAAGCTCTTTTCGCATAGCAACGTTTGCGCTCTCAATGTTCGGCCACGGGTCGCCCGCGCGGGGGGTTGTGGTCGGTCCTTTGAGGATAACATGGCACTTTTTAAGCTCTTCAAGAACCTCATCGGGGATCGCTTTGCCGACTTCGGCGCGTTTTTCAATGGTCAAATCATCAATAACGCGAAACTCTATTCTGCCTTTTTTTACATCCCCAGAAAGCAGCCATTCCAGAACACGCTGTGCCTCCCCAGTGATGGTGGGGCCGATGCCGTCGCCGCCGCAGACGCCGATAATAATCTTTTCTAGCGCAGCGTAATCAACGAACTCCCCCTGCGCCTTCATCTTATCAACCCGAGCAAGTTGTGCCTCAACAAGCTTCGCAAACTTTTCCGCAGCCTGTGCGGCAATCATTTTATTATCCATATCTGTTGTGCTCCGTTCCTATATAATTTAAAACAGTGTTTACTTAGACTGCTCTCTGGTATAGTTAAGAAGACCGCCCGCAATCAAGATGTCCTTTTGGCGCTGTGAAAGAATACAGGTTGTGGAAATCTGCTTGCCAGAGCTTGCCTTAACAACGATAGGCTTATTGTTTTCTACACAATCCAGAATATGATCCAGCACAAGCGAATCGCCGAGCGAAAGTGCATCGTAGTCCGATTCATTCGCGAACTCAAGCGGTAGGATGCCTGCGTTAATCAGGTTTGCGCGGTGGATGCGTGCAAAGCTCTTTGCGATGACCGCCTTAATGCCAAGATACAGCGGAACAAGAGCAGCGTGCTCGCGGGAAGAACCTTGACCATAGTTTGTGCCGCCTATTATAATACCTTTTCCCGCAGCCTTAGCCCGTGCGGGGAACTGCTCGTCACAACGGGTGAAGCAATGGTTTGAAAGATGTGGAATGTTCGAACGATAGGGCAGCAGGCTTGCGCCCGCCGGCATGATATGGTCGGTCGTAATATTGTCACCCACCTTCAGCAGAACGTTAGCGGTGATGTTGTCTGCTAGAGGCTGCGACTTCGGGAATTCTTTAATATTGGGACCGCGTAGGATCTCTACACCTTCCGCGTCTGCTTCGTCGGCAGGGGCAATGACCATGCTGTCGTTAATGTCAAAGCGTTCTGGTTGTGCAATTGCGACCGTCCCGCCCAGTGTACGGGCATCAGTTAAAGTACCTGCTATAGCTGAAACTGCGGCGGTTTCGGGGCTTACCAGATAGACACTGGCATCCGCAGTGCCGGAACGACCTTCAAAGTTGCGGTTAAAGGTACGCAGGCTGATTCCACCCGAATTGGGCGACTGCCCCATACCGATGCACGGACCGCATGCGCATTCAAGGATTCTTGCGCCCGCGCAGATTAGGTCTGCCAGCGCGCCGTTTTTGGCGAGCATATTAAACACCTGCATCGATCCCGGCGCAATAGAAAGGCTAACGTCGGGATGAACGGTCTTGCCCTTTAAAATGGCGGCAACCCGCATTAAATCAAGATAGGATGAGTTGGTGCACGAACCGATGCACACCTGATCGATCTTCATTGCGCCGATTTCGTTAATGCTTTTTACATTATCAGGGCTGTGGGGGCATGCGGCAAGGGGTTCAAGACTGCCTAGATCGATTTCAATGGTCTCATCGTAAACCGCATCGTCATCCGCGCTAAGCGGGATATAATCCGCCTCGCGTCCCTGTGCTTTTAAGAATGAAAGGGTAATCTCGTCAGAGGGGAAGATCGACGTGGTTGCACCAAGCTCGGCACCCATATTGGTAATGGTGGCACGCTCTGGCACAGTCAGGCTCTTAACGCCATCACCGCCGTATTCAATAATCTTACCTACTCCGCCCTTTACCGTAAGGCGGCGTAGAACCTCGAGAATCACATCCTTTGCGCTAACCCACGGCGAAAGCTTGCCGGTAAGGTTAACACGAACCATCTTGGGCATAGTGATATAATAAGCGCCTCCGCCCATGGCGACAGCTACGTCCAAACCGCCTGCTCCCATAGCCATCATGCCAAGACCACCGCCTGTGGGGGTATGGCTGTCCGAGCCGATCAGTGTTTTACCGGGGATGCCAAAGCGCTCGAGATGCACCTGGTGGCAGATGCCGTTGCCGGGTCGAGAAAACCAGATGCCGTGTTTTTTTGCAATGCTTTGAATAAAGCGGTGGTCGTCCGCGTTCTCAAAGCCAGTTTGAAGGGTGTTATGGTCAATATAAGCGACCGAGCGTTCTGTTTTTACACGCGGAACCCCCATAGCCTCAAATTCCAGATATGCCATGGTTCCTGTGGCGTCCTGCGTCAATGTTTGGTCAATGCGAAGACCAATTTCTTCGCCGGGTTTCATCTCGCCGCTGACAAGATGCTGTTTAATAATCTTTTGTGCGATTGTCAAAGCCAAGACTAATTTCTCCTCTCAAGTATCTTGATATCCCTTTTATCCTGCACCACATTTGCGGTGGTTAATGGTGGTTTTGTGTTAGAAACAAACGAAGAATTCGCATACTCTTACGTATTTTTTATAATATAATAATTACAGGTTATTGTCAACGAATTAACTAACCTGAGAATAGTTTTAACAATGGTTGTTGCTTGATTAAAGTAGCTTTTCAAGTGCAATCAGGTCAAGATAGCGGTTAAATTTAAACCCTACTTCCATGTAGTGTGCGCATCGTTCATAGCCGCACCGCTCAAACAGCGAAAGGCTTTGTGTGTTCTCGCCGCAAACCGTGGCAATTAACGCATGGAAACCGATTTCTCGCGCGATGCCTTCAATAAAGCTCAGGGCAAACCGGCCAAGCCCTTTGCCAGTAAAATCCGGCGCAAGATAGATGGTAACCTCGGCGGTGGAGTTATACGCTTCACGCGCTTTATGTTGGGTAAGCAGTACATAACCTGCAAAATCATCATCATTTACGATGGCATAGGCTCGGTATCGCGGGTTTTGAAAAAACACCAAGCCGCGCATCTCATCAATTGTAAGCAGATGAGTATGAAAGGTTGCGGTTGAGTGGGCGATGTAATGATTGTATATGGAAAGGATTGCGGGAAGATGATGCTCGGTTACAGGCAAAATGGACGGTATTGTCATTGTGTTTTCATTCCTTTTATCCAAATAAAAAACCAGGTGAATACGATGATATACTATCACTGTAATACATAGAATTCAACCATTTTATCAATGGAGCAACAGAGAAAATATGTTCTTTTTCGACCTTGTTTTGTATATCTGGCTATTGTGAATACAGTAAAACCTTGTTATAATAAACACGTGCCTTGCCAAGTTGTTTTCCATTATTCGGGGAACGGGTTCTATTTTTACGCATACAACCAGTGAACAATGGAAACACTACTGCGTATACCATGCTTAAAAAGTGGTGCGGAGGTAACGCAGTGAGCAATAACAAGCAAGACGAGAAACCGCAGAGCGAACAGGAAGAGCAGGTTACAGCCGGGACCGAGCAGACAGAACAGATTACGGAAACAGGCTCGGTTACACAGCGTAAAGGCGAGCATACCATCCACTGCCTGACCATTGTGGGTCAGGTTGAAGGGCACTACATCTTGCCGCCCCAAAACAAAACCACAAAGTACGAACATGTCATTCCTCAGCTGGTCGCAATCGAAGAAGATCCGGAGATTGAAGGGCTGCTTATTATTTTAAACACCGTCGGCGGCGATGTTGAGGCGGGGCTTGCAATTGCAGAGCTAATAGCGGGTATGAAAAAACCATCGGTTTCCATCGTGCTTGGCGGAGGACATTCCATTGGCGTTCCCCTCGCCGTTTGCGCCAAGCGTTCGTTTATCGTGCCAAGCGCCAGCATGACCATTCATCCCATTCGGCTCAGTGGGCTGGTGCTCGGGGTGCCGCAGACCATCTCCTACTTTGAAAAGATGCAGGAGCGCATTGTGCGGTTTGTCTCTGATAATTCATCCGTCAACGCCGACGAGTTCCGCGCGCTGATGACCAAAACAGGGGAGCTTGTAATGGACATCGGTACAATTCTCGACGGAGAAAAGGCGGTGGAGGTTGGTTTAATTGGTCAGCTTGGGGGGTTAAGCGACGCAATCGCCTGCCTGTATGAACTGATTGATTCGGTTGCGGAGGAGCACCGTGTAAACGGAACAAAAAAACCGGGAGGAAGGGTGACGGGCTGATGCTTTTATATACCAAAGAGCCATACGAACTGATTTTTGGGGATGCGAAGACGGGTGTTACCGATATCCCTCAGCCTGTTTTAAAAAAGGTGAATGGGGTTTTAGTAGAAGGCTGTGAACAGACAGACGGCTTTCATATTTCGCGTGTTTATTCAACCAATCCAAGGCACTATTTGGATCCCGGTTACTCACCGGGCAGCATCATTAAACACACACAAGAATAATTCTTCCCGCGTTATGCGGGGTACATAAACGGAGGAGACGGCATTGAGTATTCTTAACGCAATTTTTCAAGGCATCCTGCAGGGGATTACGGAATTTCTTCCAGTGTCAAGCGACGGGCATCTAACGCTTTACCAGCACTTCACAAAAACCTCCGGTGAAGGTGCGATGTTGTTTACGCTTATGCTTCATCTCGGAACGCTGATTGCCGTGTTTATTGCGTATTATCAGCTCATATTTGAACTGATTATGGAGTTCTTTCGCATGGTAGCGGACATCTTTCGGGGGCAGTTTTCGTTTAAAAAGATGAACCCAGAGCGTCGTATGATACTGATGATTCTCGTGTCGCTGCTACCGCTTGCGGCGTTCTATTTTGTAAAGGACTTCTTCATGGCATTATCCGAGGACGGAGACATTATTGTCGAGGGTGTGTTGTTCATCTTTACCGGTGTCATGTTGTTCTTGGCAGACCACTGCTTTAAGGGAACAAAGACGGCGAAGAATATGCGTTATTCCGACGCGCTGCTCATCGGCACATTTCAGGGGCTTGCAGCACTTCCTGCTGTGTCCCGTTCGGGCTCTACAATCTCGGTTGCGCTGCTTCGCGGATACACACGCGAATATGCGGTCGCCTTCTCGTTTATCATGGGTATCCCTGCAATCATAGGTGCGAATATATTCGAGGTTGGCGATGCGTTGCGCCAAAATGCGGTTATCAGTTGGCCGTCGGTACTGATTGGAATGGTGGTTGCTGCCGTTGTCGGTTTTTTTGCAATTAAACTGATTGCTTGGATGGTAAAAACCGATAAATTGATGGTGTTTTCCTACTACACCATAACCCTTGGTGTGCTGGTTATCGCAATCGGAGTCTTTGAAAACATAGTCGGCATGAATTTTACCGATTATGTTGTGTCGTTAATCGGCTAGCACTCGGCCAAAGAGACCCAAAGTGCATATAGAACGGATGATAAAGTGATGGCTCAAAGAAGGTCTTCGACCAGTACAGGAAAACGTTCCGCGCCCCCCAACAAAACAAATACGAAACGCGCGTCATCCGCAAAGAAACAAACACCCGCGCAGGAGCGCGAAAGCAAGCGCGCCTATGCGAACCGCCAGATGACAGCGGTGGTAACATTTGCGCTTGGCGTTTTTTTCTGTGCGCTTGTGTTTGTACAGGGGGCAAATATCTGGACGGTATTGCACAATTTTGTGTTCGGACTGTTTGGCAACGTAGCGTATGCGGTGCCGTTTTTAACGATGCTGCTTGCGGTGCTGATGGCAGTAGACGGGCGCGCATTTTCCCCGGGCGCAAAGTGCTGGCAGGCACTTCTGCTCACCGTTATGATCTGCGGCGCAGTACATATCTTTTCCTCAGCTGACACACCGCCCGGGGACAGTTTTTTTGAACAGGTGTCGTCCTTGTATACAAATGGAGCTGCGCACCAAGGTGGCGGGCTGTTTGGTGGGGTATTTGGGTGGACGCTGTTTGAGATGTTTGGTAAAAAAAGTGCCGGCATTACTATAATTTTGCTTATTGTCATGTTTTTAATGATACTGACTGGGCTTACGCTCGTTGATATCTATCGTTCGGTTGCAGCTCCTGTTAAAAAACTGGGTAGTGCATATCAAGAACGCCTCGAAGAAAAATCAAGCAAGCCGCGTTTTAATATTGATATTCCGCTAGATGAAGACGAAATGCCGGAACACCCCATTACTGCAGGGCAGGTTATCTGGTCCAACGCGATGACCGAAAAGGAACGGAAGGCTGCCCAAAAGCAAAAACAAAAGGAAGAAAAGCAAAAGAGCAAAAACCTAATAGCCGAGATTAAAACCAAATCTCAGCCCGACGATTCGGTCGAGCCACAAATTGTCGTTCTTCCGCCTCAGCGCATGGATCGGCAGGAGGTTGCCAACGAGACGATGGCGTTTGAAAAGGATGTGGCCAAAACCGCGTCCTCACCCACGCGGATGTTGGAGGAAGGCTATACATATCCCCCCATTATACTGCTAGAACAGGGCAAGCCGATTGACATTACCAACATGAGCGAAGAACTGACCCAGAATGCCGAGCTATTGGTAGATACATTAAAAAGTTTTGGCGTTGTAACCAAGGTGCTTGCCATTTCTCGGGGACCATCCGTCACGCGTTATGAGCTTCAGCCCTCGGCGGGTGTAAAAATTGCGAGGATTACAAGCCTTGCGGATGACATTGCACTGAATCTGGCGAGTGCCGGTGTGCGCATCGAAGCGCCCATTCCCAACAAGCCGGCTGTTGGTATTGAGGTACCAAACCGCGAAGTGAGTGTTGTAAAACTGCGCGATATTATCGATTCAAACGAGTTTGTGGGTGTAAAAAGCCGACTGTCCGTCGCATTGGGTCAGGATATATCGGGTGAAAAGGTGATTGCCGACCTTGCAAAGATGCCGCATGTGCTGGTTGCAGGTGCGACAGGCTCGGGTAAATCGGTGTGCATCAACTCGATGATTATCAGTCTTCTATACAAATCCACACCCGATGAGGTTCGGTTTTTAATGGTCGACCCCAAGGTGGTGGAGCTTGGAATTTATAACGGCATTCCACATCTGCTCGTACCCGTGGTAACCGACCCGCGCAAGGCGGCAGGCGCACTTGGCTGGGCGGTGACCGAGATGCTCAACCGCTACAAGTTATTTGCCGACAATCAGGTCAGAGACTTAATCGGCTACAACGAGCTTGCGTCTATCAACGACGAGATTAAGCCTTTACCGCAGATTGTTATTATCATCGATGAGCTTGCGGACCTGATGATGGCAGCGCCCAACGAGGTAGAGGACGCCATCTGCCGTTTGGCACAGATGGCGCGCGCTGCCGGAATGCACCTTGTAATCGCCACACAGCGCCCATCGGTGGATGTAATAACCGGTGTGATTAAAGCGAACATTCCAAGCCGTATTGCGTTTGCAGTATCGTCACAGGTGGACTCACGCACCATACTTGATATGGGCGGAGCAGAAAAGCTGCTCGGTCGCGGCGATATGCTGTATTCTCCTGTAGGCAGTTCAAAGCCAATTCGTGTACAGGGTTGTTTTGTTAATGAAAAAGAGATTGAACGTGTCGTATCCTATATAAAAAATGGTTCGCATGCCGATTATGACGATGAAATCATCGACGAGATTGAGAAGCAGGCGGCAAAAGAGAAGGGATCTTCGGCTGACAGCAGAGGAGATGAAGAGGCCGATGAACTATTGCCAAAGGCGATCGAGTGTGTGGTGGAGGCAGGGCAAGCGTCCACATCATTGTTGCAGCGCCGCTTAAAGCTCGGCTACGCACGTGCTGCTAGAATCATTGACGAGATGGAGCAGCGCGGGATTGTGGGTCCCTTTGAAGGAAGCAAACCACGTCCTGTTTTAATTACACGCCAGCAGTGGATTGAGATGACGATGCGTGATGACGCGCCGGCGGTACAGGAATCATTGAACTAATTGTTTAGGGGGGTTCTGTTTGACGAAAAAGACACAAAACGCACAACTGTTTCGTGCTTTCATGAAAAGTAAGGCGGCTATTCCCGTTACAATACTTGTGGTGCTATTAGCCGTTTTACTTACGCTTTCGAGCTTGTCGGCGTTGCCGTTTGCATTCCCCACATGGGGGGATGCTTATGAGCTGATTGCTGGGGAACCGCTGGAAGTCACCCCAGTGGCGGCACCTGCTGAGATCCCGCATCAAACGCAGCAAGAAAATCCGCCTCCCGCAATGCTGGGTGGCGAGCAGATGTCGGTGTATATCATCGATGTTGGGCAGGGAAGTGCTACCCTTTTTACAACGGGGAACCACTCTATTTTGATTGACGCGGGAGAAAACGGCAAGGGGCAGGCGGTTTTGGATGTACTGTCGGCTCTTGGAATTACCCATCTTGATACGATGATTGGCACACACCCCCATTCCGACCATATTGGCGGCATGGACGAGGTGCTGAAATCAATCTCCGTAGACACCGTTATTATGCCGAAGGTTCCAGATAAAATCGTGCCCACCACAAAAACCTATGAGAGTGTTCTTTCTGTTTTGGCGGATAAAAAGATTAAGACAATTGCAGCCGCACCCGGCAAAAGCTATGCGGTTGGTGCAATGAAGCTGGACATCTTCGGCCCTGCCGATGAATTTGATGATCTTAACAATGTTTCGGTAATCAGTAAAATTACATTTGGGAACGTGCGAGTATTGGTTTCAGGCGACGCGGAGAAGAAGGCGGAGCTTGCTGCGCTGAATTCGGGATACAACCTTGCTGCCGACCTTTATGTTGTAGGGCACCACGGAAGCACGACCTCCTCTGGCAAGGAGTTTCTTGACGCCATACAACCCAAATATGGCGCAATCTCCTGCGGGCTTGACAACGATTATAGTCATCCCCATACCGAGATACTGCAGGCGCTTGAAGACCGCAGCATCTCGATGCACAGAACCGATTTAAATGGAATGATTACATACACCACTGACGGTACAAACATAACCGTCAAGACCGAAAGGTGAGTGCGATGGATACGGAGTATCGGTTGGTGAGCATCGAGAGAATTGTTGATGACATCGTCCTATGTGAAGATGATGACCGACAGACGCTAAAATTGTCACGCAAACAGCTGCCCGAAGAGGCAAGGGAAGGGGATTGCCTTCGCTTGTATCTAAACGGGCGGGTTGAGGCCGACCAAGAACAAACCGAAAAACGCAAACAGCGCATTCGATTGCTGCAAAACAGGCTTTTTAGTGAAGAATAAACAAAGCTGACTCTTACTGGTATTCAAGGTTAACTGAAGGCCCGCCGTTGTCTGGGGCGGGCTTTTTTGCGTAGAATCTACGCGTGCAAAGGAAATAGGGAGTAACAAATGGCAAGAATAATTAAATCGGGTATTGGAAATACCGTGAAAAACAGTTATCAAAAATGCATGGTACGCATCGGTCTTTATGTGTTTGTGGCTCTTTTGGGTGCGTCATTTGTGTACTTTACATATGGAGTCAGTCTGGTTCTTTTGCTGCCGCTTCTGCTTATAAAAAAAGAGCGAACAAAGATGCTTCTTCTAAAACACGGGATAGAAGGAGAGATAGCGACCACGAAGGCATTAAAACGTCTGCCTTTTCGGTATTATGTTTGTCCCGATGTTGTGATAACAAACGGAAGCCGCAAGTCACAGATGGATCATGTCGTTGTGGGTCCAAACGGCGTTTTTGTGGTCGAGACCAAAAACCACATGGGCGTAATAAAAGGGGATGACAGTGATCATTCTGTACTGCAAAAGAGAAAGACCGCTTCCGGCTCCCAATATGCGCGCAGGTTTTATAACCCGATGAGGCAGGTGTCGACGCATACTCGTGTGATTACCCGATTACTAGAACAAAACGGGTTTGATATAGCAGTTCAAGGGATTGTCTATTTTTCTCACCCCAAAGCCAAAGTGCGGGTTTACAGTGAGGATATTCCGATCTATTCTGCAAGAAGAGGCGGCAGACGAAAGATGCTTGGGTTCATTAAACACAGCCGATGTGTGGGGCGTATTTCACAGCATGAATGCAAAATAATCGCACGGTTAATTGCAAATCATAGATAGTGTTGGTATAATTACTATCATCGACAAATGACGGGGTGATTCAATGTCAAATCCGTGTTTTAAATCGGTTGAGGATATGCAGGCATGGATTAGCGGTCTGCCCACCGCCGATTTTGCGTCATTTGATGCGCCTGAGACACTGGCAATCAGCGTTGACCTTAACAATGGGTTTGCAAAAAAGGGCGCATTGTATTCTCCTCGAGTAGAGGCGTTAATTCCCAAAACAGTTCGCTTTGCAAAGGATTGCAAACAACGTTCTGTTCGATTGGTTGCTCTGACAGATTGCCACAACCAGACTTCTCCGGAGTTTACCGGCTTTCCGCCCCATTGTGTTGATGGAACAGACGAACCCCTCGTAGTAGAGGAGATAAGAGAGTATGTCGATCGTATCATCACTAAAAACTCAACCAACGGGTTTTATCGACTGATGGAGCAGGGTCTTGTCGAGCCGTACAGAAACTTTATCATTACCGGCTGCTGTACCGACATCTGCATCTTTTTGCTTGCCGCAGCAATAAAGACGTGGTTTAATGAACAAAATACGGATTGCAGGGTCGTTGTGCCCGTCTCTATGGTAGATACCTATGACGCACCCGGTCATGACGCCGGGCTACTAAACACTGTTTTCTTATGCAGTATGCTCAGCGGTGGTATAGAAGTGGTTTGCGACATATCAATTCAGCAAGGGAAGTAGTTATAATGAAAACAAAATGGGCGCAGCAGCGCAACCTGACAATGTTGGCGGATTTCTATGAGCTGACCATGGCAAACGGATATCTGCAAAACGGTTTACGGGATAAGATTGCAGTGTTTGACATGTTCTTTCGGGATGTTCCAAATAAGGCTGGTTTTGCGATCTTTGCTGGATTGCAACAGGTGATAGATTATGTAACCAATTTAAAGTTTACTAGCGAGGATATTGAATATCTACGGAATAAGAACCTGTTTTGCGAGGAGTTTTTAAACTATCTATCCGACTTCGATTTTTGCTGTGACGTGTGGTCAATGGAAGAGGGAACACCGATTTTTCCGAACGAACCGGTGCTGACCGTTCGCGGACCCGTCATTCAGGCGCAGCTGCTTGAAACCATGATTCTTCTGACCGTCAATTTTCAATCACTTATCGCAACCAAAGCAAACCGTATTGTTCGCGCTGCACAAGGGAAAAAGGTATTGGAGTTTGGCTCGCGCCGTGCACAAAGCAGCGACGCCGCAATCCTTGGCGCACGCGCGGCCTATATTGGCGGGTGCCATGGAACCTCCTGTACCATTGCCGACCGCGTTTATTCCATTCCTGCGTCGGGTACCATGGCACACAGCTGGGTGCAGATGTTTGATAACGAGTATGACGCGTTTGCACGGTATGCGACCGTCTACCCCGATAGCTGTGTCTTGCTTGTGGACACCTACAATGTCCTAAAATCAGGTATACCGAATGCGATTCGCGTGTTTGATGAGATTGTTACGCCCAAAGGGCATCGTCCGCTCGGCGTTCGCATCGACAGCGGCGACATTGCATACCTCTCCAAACGCGCCCGACGGATGCTAGACGATGCGGGGTATCCCGATGTGGAGATTATAGCGTCTAACTCCTTAGATGAATACATTATTCGAGATTTGTTTTTGCAGGGTGCTCGCGTAGATAGCTTTGGTGTCGGCGAAAACCTGATTACTTCAAAAAGTGACCCGGTATTCGGCGGTGTGTTTAAACTGGTTGCAGTGCAAAACGACAACGCCTCGTATACGCCCAAAATAAAGATTAGTGAGAGCATAGAAAAGGTAACAACTCCGCACTTTAAAGAGGTGTACCGATTGTTTTCTAAGGAGTCTGGCATGGCTGTTGCGGATTATATCGCCATAAAAGGGGAAGAGCTGCGCGTCGATAACGGACTGACCATCTTTGACCCGGTTGAGGTATGGAAGAAGAAATACCTTTCCAATATTGAAGCAAGACCAATGCTTAAACAGATTTTTTTGGGCGGAAAGCTTGTTTATCAGTCACCAGAACTATCAAAGATAAGAGACTATTGCTTAGAGCAGGTGGATCTGTTATGGGACGAAGTGAAGCGCTTTGAAAACCCGCACCGCTATTATGTGGATTTGTCGTTCCGTCTATGGGATGTAAAGAATACGCTGTTGTCGAGCTACATGTCAAAATATTAAGAATTAGACTAACGCGCCGGTACCACTTGGGTCCGGCGCGTTATTTGTAGAATAAACGGTTAGACCAAACCGCGCCTTATTTTGCCGGTTCCGTCAAGCGTAATGTTGTAAGTTACATCAAAATCGGTAATATCAAGAGGGCTTTCAATCTTTTCAGAACAAAACCGAATATCAGAAATCTTTTTTATGTTCATGATGTCGATGCCTTTTTCTTTCATTCGGCTGTACATGGCGATTGTATCGTTGCGCAGACGGTCAGCAAGACTTTTCTTTATTGCCTCTTGAGTCTCATCTCGGTCAGAAGAAAGTAGTGTTGAGCTATCCAACAAAACCACACGAAGGTTAACGGTATAATGCAATTTAATACGAGAATCTATCATTTCAATCTTGTGTTTTGTCTTACTTTTCAGGATGCTGAACCCTATCATTTCCTCCGGATGTTCGGGATTAGGGGATTCCAGCAACCCACCGATAACCGGACTGTCAAGCAGATTAAAGACATTTGTTTCAGCGGTGCTCAACGTTGATACCATCTTATCTCCGATAAACACCGCAGCTCCATCCACGATAATACCTGGCTTCTCCAACGGTTTTCCTTGCTGCTGCGCTTCTTGCTGTCCCTCTTGTTTTCCGCCTTGTTGCGGACTCTGTTGTTGCCCTCCCTCATTTTTCGATGAATCATTATCTTTTGGTTTGCTTTTTTCCTGCTCATACTGCCGAACCTTTATTAGTGGTACTACATTGGTTTTGCTGCCGGTATTCATGCTTTCTAAAAACTGATACGCCTGTGTGGATATAATGCCCAAGCTATGCTTTGTTGTATTTAGCATCTCATACAAATACAGACCTAAAAACTGCTCTTCATCCAAATCCAAATCAATAATTTCACTAGCCGGCGAGTCAAGAACAAAAATATACTGACGAAGCGAGGGCTTTTGATCACGACCATAAAAATCAAAAACACCATAGATGCCACGCTCAGCAAAGGCTCTTGTAAAAATAGCTGTTTTAACGCCGGCGTATTCATGGGGATAGTTGGTTGCGCGACGAACTTGATCTGCGGCCTCTGCAACAGAAGACCCCTGACCATATGACACAATACGTCGCTCAGAGCCTGCTTTATCCCCTTCACCTCTGTATGCCTTTAAGAACTCGGCATAAAAGAACATATCGTTATCAACAACGTCAAAGATGCCCATGGTGAAAAACAAAAGGCGGTTCATATCCCGATATGAAAAACATCCTTGTAATAATAAAGCAATTACCAGCACCATCGCAATTAGCTTTTTCATTTCTGTTTCCCCTTTGGAAGCGAGGTGTTGCTGATGGAATCCAGATTACCCCGCATGAGTACATCTTTATACTGAAAGGTTTTAAGGGTTCCCAGCGGAAACAGATACGGATATCCGCATGTGGTAAGCCCGCAAAGATGCGCGAGAAACAAAACACCACCCATGTAAAACCCAGGCAAACCAATCATGCCGGACAATAAAACAATAATTATGCTCCAGAAAAAGATAGCCGAGTATAAAACGGGAATGAGGTATGAGGCAATTGAGGTAATAGCAACCACCACCACTGTGAATTGAGAGGACAAACCCGAGGCCACAGCCGATTCACCGAGTATCAACGCCCCGACGATACTCAGTGTTGGACCGATTGGCTGTGGCAGGCGAACACCGGCCTCACGTATTATTTGAAAGAACAGTATCATATACAACAGCTCAATAATTGTGGGGACAGGAACGCCTGCGCGAAACAGGGCGAGACGATAAAGCAACACGGTGGGTATTAGTTTATAATGATAGGTAATCAGCGCCAGATAGATACCGGGAATAAAGGTGGACAGTAAAAACGCAACCCACCGAAAAGACCTGCCGATATTTGCTGTGAAGGGGTTAAGGGTATAATCGTCAGTTGTTTGGAAGTTCTCAATAAAAAAATACGGTGCGGTAACAACAAACGGGCTGCCATCAACAATAACAACTACTCGTCCCTCAGCGAGTTTTGAAACTGCGACATCTGGTTTTTCGGTATAACCAATGGTATCAAACGGGGTTAGTTTACAGCGAAGTTTTGATTCCAGGTAGTTTGAATAGATCACATATTCGTTTTGCATTCCGGCAATCTTTTGCCGTACAAAACGCACCAGTTTCTCCGGCGCAATCCCTTCAATGAAGATCATCACCGTAGAGGTCTGCGTTTGTCTGCCCAGAAAAAAATGCTCTATCTTCAGATCAGTAGTTTTCACCTTCCTCCTAATTGCTGAGATGTTGTCGTTGATGTCCTCGGTAAAGCCTTCGCGGGGTCCTTTAATCACCGTTTCTGTCTGGGGGATATCTATGGCTCTTTTTTCAAACCCATTCATTGTACAGGTTATTGCTTGATTTACATTGGTAAACAACACGACAACATTGCCGGTGATGACGTGAGAGACCGCATCATCGACATTTTTTACCTGTTTTGCAGAGCTTGCCTGTATAATTTCGGCTGTGATCTTATCGAGATTATCGCGGGGGTTAAAGTGGTTCATTAGCGGGCGGATGATATAATCACTGATGTTATCCTTATTGCACATTGATTCGATGTATACGATGTGGATGATGGTGTGCGCACACTGAATCTCACGGTATCGCACATCGTACATATTTGTCAGTTCATTCTTTATATCTTGTATTGTAATATTATCGCTCATCCTTATTCCCCCTCTGTATAATTTCTGTTTACGGTTATCATATTATACATATATTTAAAGGGAATAAGAGGTAAGGAAGGGCGAGGATGGACAAGTTTTCTCCCAGACATTTTGTGTTCTTGGTGTTTGCAACGGGTATTGTTGCGCTTAAAACCTATCCACTCGTATTTATTGTGGATGCGGGTAAAGACAGCTGGGTTGCCGTAATCATATCTTCGATTGTTATTGCTTTGTTTTATATGTTCTCAATCAACACAATGAAACTGATTCGCGAAAACGACTTTTTAACAATCTATCGCATCGCATTGGGCAGAAAATTCGGGACAATCATGGCGTTACTGTTTGTGTTAACCTGTATTTTGACCTTGATTGAGTCGGCGTCGATTGAGGCGGACGGCATGCATCAGAACATGATGGTTGAAACACCAAACTGGTATTTCATCATTTTTTTTATAATTGTTTCGCTCTATGTCGTTCGCAAGGATTTGGTTGCTGTCATGATAATCGCCATTATAGGAATCTCCATGATTATGTTTGCCGGTATCCATCTGGGTATTATGACAATGCAGCAAAAGGAGTTTTGGATGCTGTTCCCCGTGATGCAGGACGGCATAACGGGAGGATTTGTATTAGCTGTTTTAAAGTCGTTGGGAATGTACGGATTCATTACTATTACATTGCCCTACCTTGACGCGATAGATGATACGAAAATATCCTTAAAAAAATACAGCTTGATTGCCTTAGCAATAGTAATTCAAATGCAGGTTGTATCTATAACGGGAATTTTTATGACCTTTAGCACAGAACAGGCGGAGGTGTACTACTATCCCAAGCTGATTCAAACACATTTGGTATCTTACCTTCAGATATTGGAATTTGGCGAGCTTTATGTGATGCTGCAGATGTTGGTGGGTTGGATATTAAAGTATCTGGTTGCCTTTCATTCTATCATTTTTATCTTTAAATTCTTAAAAATAAAAAACGCGGTTATTATGAAACTAACTTATGTAATAAGCGGCGTAGTTTTAATTGTATCAATATTCTTAACATGGACTTCCATTCGTTTATTTAATGTACTACAATACTTTCCTTGGGTTGCTCTTGCTAATTTTGTTGTAATACCGTTTTTTGTTTTTATAATATATCGCATTCGGATAAAGCGTCAAAACGCAATGAATAAATAGGGATTGCGACAATAAACCAAATAAACATTAATATAATAATTAAAATGCAATACTATATTTACAATATTAAATAATAATGATATATTATATTAAAATAAGCAAGGGTGGTGAGTTCGAAGTTGGATACAATGGATCTATCAATTTTAAGCTTGCTCAAGCAAAATGCGAAGAATACCGCGTCTCAAATCAGCAAAAAGGTTGGGTTATCCATTCCCGCTGTTATGGAACGCATTCGAAAGCTGGATGAAGCAAAGGTAATTAACCGCTACACGGTACAGCTTAATCGCAAAAAATTGGGATATAACATCCTCGCGTTTGTTTTTGTTAATATAGAGAGGACAGAAAATATTCAGCGATTTCGCGACGCGGTCATCCAGTTTAGCCAGGTACTTGAATGCCATCACATGGCAGGGGAGTATGATTATCTGCTCAAGGTGGTAACCACAGATACCGCAGAACTGGAAGACTTTTTGAGCTACGGATTAAAGTCGATATCAGGGGTAGAAAAAAGCAACACGTTAATTGTTTTGTCTACCTTAAAAGAAGAACTGAACAGGTGAATTGCTTTGAGAGAGGGGACAGAATGATAATTAAAGGGTTTCGGTTTGGCATGCTGCTGCAGCTTGCCGTGGGACCGGTGTGTATGTACTTGTTTCAAACAGCGGTCAATAAGGGGTTGCCCGATGCGTTAATCGGAGTTTCGGCGGTTGTTTTGGTGGATGCTTTATACATAGTTGCAGCAATTGCTGGTATTGGCGTATTGCTTGGACGGTCTCAAAGACTAAAACAGATATTTCGATTTATAGGCGGCGTGATTATTATTATTTTTGGACTAAACAACATCTTTAGTGAGTTCGGTTTATCCTTTTTGTCTGTCTTTAAGATTGGTATCCCCAGTCATGCAACCAATACCTTTTTGTACGTGTTATTGCTTACATTGTCAAATCCTTTAACTATCCTATTTTGGGCGGGGGTATTCTCGGCAAAGCTTTCGGAAGACGGGATTCAGAAGCAGAACATCTATTGGTTTGGGTTGGGCGCGGTGTGCTCTACCGCAGTTTTCCTCTCTTTGGTCTCGGTGCTTGGTAGTATGGTAAGTCTAATTATTAATGATTTGTTTTTAAAGCTTCTTAATATCGGGGTGGGAGTAGTCCTAGCGGCATTTGGTATACACACTATGCTAAAAAAACCTGCAACATAGGTCTCAAATCACTATAGTCTATTATTCTAACCATACGTAATATTTATTGCAGCAATAGAACCAGCGGCGGCTACTACTATAGCAGTAGACAAAATAGTGATTTACATTTTGCGTCGTTTCTGGTTAAATGAATAGTGACATAACACCTGCTTATGAGAGGAATTATCCCGAATGATCAATCAAACAAGGCATATGCGCAACAGAGTCCTTCTTGAAAGGGAGTTTGACCTTTGCCTAGCCGACATGATAAATAATGAATCGGTTCAGCGGATGAAGGACTATATGCAGCATGGCGGAATCAGTTGTTTGCGCCACTGCTTGTTTGTTTCTTACCTGAGCTTTCGCATCTGTAAAAAACTGAGACTGGATTATCGCTCTGCTGCAAGAGGAGCCCTGTTGCACGATCTATTTTTGTACGATTGGCATTTGACAAGACCCCCGGAGGGATTGCATGCCTTTGTGCACCCCGAAATTGCGTTGCGCAATGCGACGGAGTTGTTTAATTTAAACGACAAAGAAAAGGACATTATTTTTAACCATATGTGGCCGGTGACATTTCGATTGCCGCGTTGCCGCGAAACAGTTGTTGTGCTTATTGTGGATAAATACTGCGCAGTTATGGAATGCGTAGAGGTGGGGTATCGGCGACTTCTGCGCCGATTAAAGCTACGGTATGCGTGCTAGCCTAGCCTTTTGTTTGCAAACGAATAAAATGAGGTGGTAGCGATACTGGTTGTTGCAAAATGGTTTTTGTTACTCATGTTCTACAGCTTTATCGGTTGGGTATACGAATCCATCGTATGCTCTATTGAGGAAAAGCGACTGATTAACCGAGGGTTTTTAAATGGACCTATCTGTCCGGTATATGGTTTTGGTGGCTTACTTGTGATTACTCTTCTTTACAATCGAATCGATAACGTATTATTGCTGTTCTTGGGCTGCATGTTGCTAACAACGACACTGGAGTACATAACAGCCATCATTCTTGAAAAGATGTTTGATGCCCGTTGGTGGGATTATTCGTCCTATCCCCTTAACTTTCAGGGACGAATCTGTCTGTTGGGTGCTGTAGTATTTGGCGTTCTGGCTACGCTGACGCTTCGTTATCTGCATCCTTTTACGCTCCAAATTCTTGAATCAATGCAGGAGTGGATTGTGTTAAGCGTTGCAGGGGTACTCGTCCTCCTAGTATCAATCGATATCTTTGTGACTGTTCGCCATCTTTTGCGGCTAAATGGAAGGCTGCAAACCATACAGCAACAGGTCAATCAATTCATGGAAAAGCATATGAAACGGGCAGAGGGGTTAAAAAGTACGCTGCTTGAGCGATTTGAAGAAAGCGAGTTCTATACCGAACAGGTAAAACGTCTGTTTGATTTGGGAAAAAGGCAGAATATGCGGTTGCTACGCGCGTTTCCTAAACTGCGTCCTATTCACAACAATGAAGCGTGGCAGTGGCTTAAGAGTAAGCTGCTAAGCAAAGATAAATAAAGGCACAGAAAAACGGCTGTCGTTTCCCCCAGGCAGGGGAGAAACGACAGCCGTTCATTGGTTATTTTACTGTGTGATTTGCTTTTTATCTACAAGCTTTAACACGCTTACTACAAGTACACAAACAATGCTGGTAATGATAATCTCGGGAATCATAAATGTTCCGTTGTAGAATAAGGTGTAGATGACAAACAGGGTATTGCCATGGTATTTTTCAAGCATTTGCTGCCCAAAAGCAAAGCCTTCTTGACCAAAAAACCATTCCGCGTATTCGGAAAAAAAGATATAGCCCGATACGGCGTGGGCGAGATATCGCACAATCATCGCCACAAGCGCACCGCATACAAGAGAAAGCGGGGCGTTTTTTATCTTATTTTTGAACAAGCCGCCAAGCCCTAAAGCGGTAAATGCAATCAGGTAGTCAAACACCACGACGCCAACCACCATGCCAAGGCTTACGCCTCTGAATATCCCGCTGGGTATATCCAATATTAGTTGTATGATGGAATACGCAAAGGCGGTTAAAACGCCCCAACGCACCCCGTTGCGATAGCCAACCAGAATGATGGGCAGCATACTGCACAGCGTTACAGAGCCACCATAGGGCAGTGCAAATACCTTAATAAGCGAAAGGATCGCGGCAAGCGCAATCATCACTCCGCTTTCGGTTAATAGCCTTGTTTTGGTTTTGTTCATTGGTACAACCTCCGTAATATGTTTATGACAATTAAACAAGGCTGTTACGGCGATAACGATTCATTAGACGGTTTTTTGATGTTAGAGCAAAAAACAAAATCGTCATGCCCTAATCTAGTGCATGACGAACGAAATTAAACTTGCGTTTATTCTTCCTACGCCGGCATTATCCGGATCAGGTTATAGGGTTCAAAACCTTTGCGGTTTCATCTCAGCCAATTATCTCAGCACCCCTGTTTTTAATTGTCACTCAAAGTATACATTCGCAAATGCAAACTGTCAATACTCAAAGTGGACACTTTTATTGCGCTCTTCACCCTAGAGTTTTTGCAAGGTGAATGCCATAGCTGCAAAGCGAATTCACGCAGCATAGTGAGCATAAGGGGGAACGCGCTTTGCAAACTGCTCTGCCGTGTAAAACCATACGGTGACAAAAATCATTGGATTCGTTTGGTGGCAGCAGCTTTACAAGCTCTTTTTCGCAACGCAGAGGGTCGGTTGTTGTGGTAAGCCCCATCCTGTTGGTAATACGAATGCAGTGGGTATCGCAAACGATCGCGGGTTTATGGTAGATGTCCCCCAGAACCAGATTTGCCGTTTTTCTTCCCACCCCCCTTAAGGATAATAGCTCTTCTATGGTATCAGGTACAGTGCCGTCAAAGCGTTCCAGTAAATCCCGTGCAATCATCTTGATATCGCGCGCCTTGGTTTTATATAGTCCACAGGGCTTAATAATCCCTTCAATCGACTCTAACGGTGCATGTGCTAGGGATTGCAGTGTGTTATAGGTCATAAACAATATCTTCGTTACGATATTGACCCTTGCATCCGTGCATTGCGCGGAAAGGCGTGTTGCGATCAGTAGTTCATATGGGTGTTGATAGTCCAAAGAGCATAGGGCATCAGGGTATTCCTTTTTTAGTGCCTCTACAATTAAGATTGTGCGTTCTTTTTTTCTCATACTGGTCCCACCCCTTTACCCCATGAAATGTTATGATTACTATCATAAACGATTGCGCCTGATATTTCAAACCGTCTTTTTATCCAAACTGCGTAAAAATTTTAATTGTGCACGTCGTCGGATATTCACTTTACAATGCTCCGCCGTTATTGTAAAATAAACGTTAGTGATATTTTTCTTATCTGCAACCAACAATTTACCAATACTCCAAAAGGGGATGTTTATTTACATGCAGTCAAAATATAACCGAATTTTGCTTAAACTTTCGGGTGAAGCGCTTGCTGGAGATAAAAAATATGGGCTGGATTATGACGTGGTCTGCAAAATCTGCGATAGCATTCGGCGTGTGCATGAACTTGGCGTGCAGGTTGGCATCGTAGTTGGCGGAGGCAATATCTTCAGAGGGCGCAGCAACGAGCGTATGGAGCGTACCCGCGCGGACCATATGGGGATGCTGGCAACAGTGGTTAACTCGCTCGCACTTGCGGATGCGCTAGAGCAGATGGATGTCTCGGTACGGGTACAGACGGCGATATCAATGCAGGCGATTGCGGAACCCTATATAAGAAACCGTGCGGTTAGGCATCTTGAAAAAGGCAGAGTAGTCATCTTTGGCTGTGGTACAGGCAATCCATTCTTCTCAACCGATACGGCATCTGCACTTCGTGCTGCGGAAATTGACGCGGATATTATTTTTAAAGCGACCATGGTCGACGGGGTATACACCAGTGACCCCGCCAAGGATCCCACCGCGGTGAAGTACAACGAGCTTACCTTTGCCGAGGTGCTTAATAAGAATTTGGGCGTTATGGACAGCACCGCGGCATCTATGTGTAAGGATAACGACATCCCAATTCTGGTATTTAGCATTGAAGACCCGGATAACATCATACGCGCGGTTTGCGGCGAAGATATTGGCACACTGGTAAAGAAGTAACAGGATTTGTTTGCCGCTTTGTTTTGCGGCAGTTTAACATCGGCAGCTACTCATTGTTATGAAAGGAAGTTGTTTTATGATTAAGGAAGAGCTCGGTCACATGACTGAAAGAATGGAAAAAACCATATTAGCGCTGAGTAATGAGTTTCACTCATTGCGTGCGGGCAGGGCAAACCCCAGTGTATTGGATAGAATTACAGTGGACTATTACGGTACCGCTACCGCCGTCAATCAGGTTGCCGCTGTTTCGGTTGCCGAGGCGAGAATTCTCACCATCCAACCGTGGGATGCTTCGATTATTAAGGCGATAGAAAAGGCAATTCAGCAGTCAGATATCGGAATTAACCCGCAAAACGACGGACGTGTTATCCGCCTTGTATTCCCACCGCTTACCGAGGAGCGCAGAAAAGAACTGTGCAAGAATGTAAGCAAGTATGGCGAAGAAGCGAAGGTTGCGATTCGTTCCATTCGTCGTGACAGCATTGAGAAGATGAAAAAAAGTCAAAAAGCTTCGGAGATTACCGAAGATGAGCTTAAAAATGGCGAGAAGCAGATTCAGGACTTAACCGACAAGTATTGTAAGATGATCGACAAGATGAGTGCAGACAAAGAAAAGGAAATTCTTGAAATATAGTCATATCATTAGGAGCTGATTATTATTAGTCAGATTACCGATACTCTTGCTCAAAAACACGCCTTGCCTGTCCACATAGGCATTATCATGGACGGCAACGGTCGCTGGGCAAAGCAGCGTGGTCTGCCCAGACAGTCGGGGCATCATTCCGGAGCCAACGCGTTTAAGGATATAGCGGAATACTGTTCTCAGATTGGGATTGCATACCTCACGGTCTATGCGTTCTCAACCGAGAACTGGAAGCGTCCTCGCGAAGAGGTAGACGCGATTATGGGCTTACTGCGCAGGTATTTGGATGATATGTTTGCCCAAAAGAATGTACACGGCAAATTTCGCTCGGTTTTTATCGGAGATCGGTCTCAACTGGCACCAGACATCGTTGAGCGGATTGAAAAAGCGGAACGGTTGTCTCGGGACAGCACAGGGACATGCGTATGTATTGCGCTTAACTATGGTGGACGAAATGAAGTTTTAAACGCCGTTCGTAAAGCGACAGTCTTGGCGGCACAGGGAAAGCTTTTGCCGGAGGAGATTACCGAGTCGTATTTTTCTTCTCTGCTTGATACAAAAGGAATTCCCGACCCCGATCTAATTATACGCCCAAGCGGCGAGTATCGAACATCCAACTTCCTATTATGGCAGTCGGCATATGCGGAATACGTTTTTACCGATGTGCTTTGGCCCGACTTCACGCGAAGTCATCTTGATGCGGCGTTGCTGGAGTACTCAAAACGTGCGCGGCGCTTTGGGGGGGTGTAGTTTTTGAAGCAAAGGATTATCACTGCGGTTATCTCGCTCATAATCCTTCTTATTGCCATCAGTTTTTTTGAAACACCCGCATTTAACATAATCATCGCTTTAATCTCTGCGCTTGCGGTATTTGAATTGCTGCACAGCACCAAATACATTACAAATCGGTTTGTGTTATGCCTGTGTATTCTTTTTTCATTTATCTATCCATTATTGCATTTTAAGGCGTTTGACACGCATATCCTTCTTGTAGGCATGTTGTTCTTGGTTACACTTGGGTTTTCTTATCTTATTTGGCACGAAACGCTTATGCTGCCTACAATCTGCACCGCTTTTCTAGTTTCGCTGATTATCCCTGTGGTTTTTTCAGTGTCTATCATCATTCGCGATCGGTTTTATCCCGACGGATTATTCTTTTATCTGCTTGCGTTGGCGGGTGGTTGGTTAACTGACTCTGGTGCGTACTTTGTAGGGGTGTTCTTTGGCAAGCACAAGATGGCACCCAAGATTAGCCCCCATAAAACCATCGAGGGCGCGATTGGTGGCTTAATTACCACGATTTTGGGATATCTGTTAATTGGACTTCTATACTCTCTTTACCTTCAGTCGGTTGGCGATCGGGTTACGATAGCCTACCCAGTGCTTGCTGTTAGCGCGCTAATCTGTGGTTTAGCAGCCATCTTAGGCGATTTGTTTGCCTCCATAATCAAACGACAGACGGGGATAAAGGATTACGGGAATATTTTCCCCGGGCACGGTGGGGTGATGGATCGGTTTGACAGTGTTTTGTTTGTGTCGCCGATTATCTATGCGATTATAAGCTTTTTCCCCATTATTACAAGAGGATGATAAAATGCAGCCACATTTTCTTCGAGTTATTCGAAGGGGTGTGGCTTGTTGCAAGCAGGGAGATTTCTCGATAAGGCTTGCTTATTCGATGATTTCCTGCACACACAAAATCATTGTACGAGGCATGATTATTATGAAAAAACTCTCCCTTTTGGGGTCTACCGGTTCTATTGGTACGCAGGCACTTGAAGTATGTCGTCAAAACGGTTATGCGGTCGCTTCACTTGCCGCAGGAACAAATTCAAAATTACTTGAACAGCAGGTTCGTGAATTTAACGTTCCTGTAGCCGCGATATATGACAAAACCGCGTATAAGGACTTAAAGCTTCGTCTTGCCGATACCTCTGTTCGGGTGCTTGCTGGGGAAGAGGGCGTTTGTGAGGCGGCATCGCTTGCTGAGTGCGATACGGTGCTCAACGCTGTAGTGGGCATCGCGGGTCTGCGGCCTACGATGGCGGCTATTTCAGCAAAAAAAACGCTAGCACTCGCAAACAAAGAGTCTCTTGTTACGGGCGGCGCGCTTGTCATGCAGGCGGCAAGGAAAAATGGCGTTTCTATCCTGCCGGTTGACAGCGAGCACAGCGCGATATTTCAATGCCTTACGGGAAACAATAATTCGGATGAGTTAAGCCGGATTATATTGACGGCATCGGGAGGTCCGTTTTTTGGGAAAACCAAAGAGCAGCTTTTTGACGTGACAAGGGAACAGGCGCTTCGGCACCCCAACTGGGATATGGGTGCAAAGATTACGATAGACAGCGCAACCATGATGAACAAAGGGCTGGAGATTATTGAGGCCGCTTGGCTGTTTGATGTATCTGCACAGCAGATAGACGTTGTTGTACATCGAGAGAGCGTAATTCATTCCGCCGTAGAGTATATTGACGGCTCAGTTATTGCGCAGCTAGGCGTGCCCGACATGCGGTTGCCAATACAGTATGCGCTGACCTACCCAAATCGGCTGCCTTGTCCTTCTCACAGGCTTTCTTTGACCCAATACGGAACACTGACCTTTTTTGAGCCGGATTATGAGACGTTCCTATGCCTTAATGCGGCAAAACAGGCGCTCCTGCTCGGCGGACTTGCGCCTTGTGTTATAAATGGCGCCAATGAACAAGCGGTTGATCTCTTTTTAAACGGACATATCCGTTTTACCGATATTGGCGAACTTGTTTGCGGCGCGTTGCAACATTTACCGCACGACGCTGCACATAATATAGAGGATGTATTCTGTGCGGATAAAGCCGCCCGTGAATATGTTTTGACACAATACACGAGCCTGTGCTCGTAAAGCAAACGCCAGTTATCCTCGAATTAAGTTATAGAATGGGATGGGTTGACGAATGGGGTTAAACCTTTCTTCGGTACTCAACGTTGCGGGCACGGTACTATTGACGGTGCTTATATTTGGTCTGATTATCTTCATCCATGAGCTCGGTCACTTTCTTACTGCGAAAGCGACAAAGATCAAGGTCAACGAGTTTGCCCTTGGTATGGGTCCTGCGCTGGTTCATTTTACACGAGGCGAAACCAAGTATGCGCTTCGTCTCTTTCCTATCGGCGGATACGTCAGCATGGAGGGTGAAAATGAAGACAGCGATGACGACCGCTCGTTTGGGCATCGTCCTGTTTGGTGCCGTATTCTTGTCGTGGTAGCAGGCGCTCTTATGAATTTGGTGCTTGGGTTTATTATTGTACTAATTATTACCGCAAACCAGTCGGCCGTTGCATCTACGACCATTGCGGTGTTTGACAGCCAGGCAACCAGCAACACCGCGCTCAAAGAAAACGATGAGATAATAAAGATAAACGGGTCACCCGTTCGGATTGACTACGATATCATCTTTTCTCTCGTCCGCGATACCGACGGCAAAGCGGATTTTGTAGTTCGGCGCGACGGTGAGGTAGTAACATTAGCCGATGTACCGTTTCCTGTGCAGAAAACTGCAGAAGGGCAAACCATTCGGCTCGATTTTAAGGTGTTTCCGGTTGAGAAGAACATCTTTTCCGTAACACGTCAGGCGTTTTTTTACTCCGTAACCATTGCACGAGTGGTGTGGATTTCGCTGCTTGATCTAATAACAGGGAAGTTTGGTGTGCAGCAGCTGTCAGGTCCTGTTGGTGTTTCACAGGCAATTGGGCAGGCCTCGTCCATCGGATGGCAGTCGGTGTTTTCGCTTGCAGCGTTTATTACCATCAACGTGGGGATATTTAACCTGCTTCCGCTTCCTGCACTCGATGGCGGACGGTTGTTGTTCCTGATTATCGAGATTATTCGCCGCAAGCCGGTTAACCCCAAATACGAGGGCTTTGTTCATACCGCGGGGTTTGCGCTGCTGATTCTATTGATGATTGTCGTCACCTTTAATGACATTGCGCGGCTGATACGCGGATAAACTCAAACGACAGACGAAAGGGCTAGTAAGGCAGGATGATGACAGACCGATTTCACACAAAAAAAGTCTTTATCGGCGGCGTACCAATCGGTGGAGGAAGCCAGATAGCGATTCAATCGATGCTGTCTGTTTCATCTGCGGATAGGCAGGGTAATATCCGTCAGGCGAAGGCGCTTGCCGATGCTGGTTGCGACATTCTTCGTGTTGCAATCCCAGATGAGCACGCCGTAAAACTGGTATATGATATAAAATCAAACGTGGATGTGCCGCTTGTTGCGGACATCCACTTTAACTACCGGCTTGCTTTGGAATGCGTAGCGGCGGGTGTGGATAAAATACGCATCAACCCCGGCAACATCGGCAGTGACCAGCGAGTGAAAGAGGTTGCGGATGCCTGCCGTAGTAAGGGCATACCTATCCGCATCGGGGTCAATTCCGGGTCGGTGGAAAAGGATATCCTTGCCCGTTATGGCGCGCCGACAGCAGACGCGCTGTGTGACAGTGCGATGTATCACGCATCCTTACTGGAGCGATTTGATTTTACGGATATCGTGATTTCGATGAAGTCCTCCGACGTAAAAACGATGGTTCAGGCATATCGGCTTGCCGCGAGGCGGTGTTCCTATCCATTGCATCTGGGCGTAACAGAGGCTGGTACCGAACGAATGGGTCTGATAAAATCGGCGGCGGGGCTCGCATCGCTCTTAGTCGATGACATCGGCGACACGGTGCGTGTCTCGTTGACGGACGACCCCATAAAAGAGGTCTATGCGGCACGGGATATCCTCAAAGGGCTTGGTTTGCGCGGGGGGGTTAATGTAATCTCCTGCCCCACCTGCGGAAGAACCAGGATTGATTTAATTACACTTGCCAAAGAGGTCGAAAGTCGCATTGGAAACATGGACAAGGATATTACCGTCGCCATTATGGGATGTGCCGTAAACGGTCCGGGCGAGGCGCGCGGGGCGGATATTGGCATAGCAGGCGGTGACGGCGAGGCAATCCTGTTTAAAAAGGGAGAGATTGTCCGCAAAATCCCCGAGCAGGATATTGTAAAAGAGCTATTAAAAGAGATTGATTTGATGTAAAGCCTCATAAACGGAAAGGCAGGATGTTTACCGATGATACGGACCTTTGGCAGCCTGTTTGCCGCAACAATTGGAAAAGAGGGGATACCATCCCCATTATATGACGGTGTGGTACAGCATCTTGACATCAACAAGGAGCGTGCAACGCTGGTGGTTACCGTACGCCTAAGTGCTACGGTATCCAAAAAAGAGCTTTGGGCACTGGAGGACAAGCTTGCACACAAGATGCAGCTTACTTCCGTCAGCATTCAGCCGCAGTATGACGCCGTCTTATTAAGTGCGGAGTATTTCCCCGAGTTTGTATGTACGCTGCGAAGGATGGGCAAGATTGTAAACGGATTTTTGGATAACGCAACGGTTACGCTCGACGATAAAACAATGACGATTACTCTTTGCCAAGGAGGCAAAAAGCTGCTAACACAAACCGGCTTTGAACATGCGCTTGCTATGCTGATGCAAAAGGAGTTTTCCGCCACACGTGAGATTGTGTTTGACGGGGTGTGCGAGATTTCTGGCGAGCAAGCCGTGCCAACCGCTCAACCCACAGAGATAAAAAAAGAGCTTAGTACGGATACTACCGCGCCGTGGGAGTCACCGATTCCGCAGGAAAAGAATGAGCCGCGCACAAAAGAGTCACCGCGCAAAAGGGAGAGTACGGCTCAGAGCAATTGCGGACTGTTATATGAGGGGTTACCGATTATTGCGGGCAGCGTAAAGGTTCTGTTTGGCAAGGCAATCAACGAGCTACCCATGCCGCTGAGCGAGGTGACCTCCGAGTCGGGCAAGGTGCTTGTTTGGGGGGATATCATTGCTATTAACCGCAAGGAAACGCGGGACGGCGAAAAGTACATATACGCAATCGATTTTACCGATTACACCGACTCCAATACGTTAAAGCTTATCTGCAACAAAAAACGCGAAAGCGCAAAGATAGAAAAGTTAGACGAGTTAAAAACGGGCATGACGATTCTTGTTCGCGGTGACGCAAGCTACGACACCTTTGACAAAGAGGTCAGCATCCGTGTGTTTGATATTTCTACAGCGCAAAAAGCAAAACGCAGCGATACGGCTGAGAAGAAACGTGTCGAGCTGCATTGCCATACCAACATGTCTGCGGTTGACGGCATGACCGCCCCCAAAGACCTGATTATGTGCGCCTACAAATGGGGTCACAAGGCAATTGCGATAACCGACCACGGTGTGGTACAGGCATACCCCGAGGTGATGAACACCGTAAATGACATCCGCAAAGGTGGCGGCGAGTTCAAAGCCATCTACGGCATCGAGGCCTATCTGGTACCCGATTCGATTAACGCCGTTTCGGGGGAGCACAGCGCGTCCTTTGACGAAAAGACAATCGTGTTTGACGTTGAGACCACGGGATTTTCCATGTACAGCGACCGCATGATTGAGATTGGCGCGGTAAAGCTGGTAGGCGGCGAGATTGTAGACACCTTTTCTACCTTTATTAACCCAAAGCGTCCAATCAGCGCAAAAATAACCGAACTCACTTCAATTACCAATGACATGGTAAAGGATGCTCCGCTTGAAAAAGAGGCAATGGATGCGTTTATTGCGTTTTGCGGCGACGCAAAGGTTCTGGTTGCACACAATGCCGCATTTGACACTGGTTTTATCGATGCGGCAGCTGCGCGCTATGGAATGAAAATGAATTACACTTCGGTGGATACGGTGCCGATTGCGCGCGCTTTGTTACCGCAGCTTTCTAACCATAAGCTGGACACGGTAGCAAAGGCACTGGAACTAAGCAAGTTTCAACATCATCGCGCTTGTGACGATGCGGCGGTGCTTGCAAAGATATATTTAAAGTTTGTAGAGATGTTGCGTTCGCAGCAAGGCGTGACAGCAATTGAGCAGGTTAATAGCGGGCTGTCGGTATCGGATTACAAAAAACTACCCGCGTACCACGCAATTATTTTGGTAAAAGAAAAGGCAGGTCTTAAAAATCTATACAAGCTTGTGTCGCTTGCTCATATCGACCATTTTTACAAAAAGCCTCGCATACTAAAATCAGAGCTTACGAAGTATCGCGAGGGGCTCATTGTCGGAACAGCGTGTGAAGCCGGTGAGCTTTACAGGGCGATGTTGGAGCGCAAGAGCGAAAATGACCTCTTGGAGCTTGCATCATATTATGATTATCTTGAGATTCAGCCGATTGCAAACAACGCGCACCTGGTGCGCAGCGAACGAGTGTGGGATAACGAGCAGCTAAAAGATTACAACAAACAGATTGTTGCCCTTTCTGACCGGCTTGGCAAACCTTGTGTTGCAACCTGTGACGTCCACTTTCTCAATGAAAGTGATGCGGATTTTCGCCGTATTCTACTCTCCGGTCAGGGTTTTTCGGATGCGGAAAATCAGCCTCCGTTATACCTTCGCACAACCGACGAGATGCTTGCCGAGTTTTCTTACTTAGGGGAGGAAAAGGCGTACGAGGTTGTTGTTGAGAATACCGTAAAGATTGCAGATATGATTGCTGACGACATCCGTCCAATACCCGAAGGGACATTTACCCCCAGCATAGAAGGCTCGGAGGAGGAATTGCAGCGTCTTACCTGGGGCAGGGTACATGAAATCTACGGTGATAATCCGCCCGAGGTGGTTTCCACTCGTCTGGAAAGGGAGCTTACCTCCATTATAAAGCACGGCTTTGCAGTGCTTTATATGATTTCGCAGAAGTTGGTGTTTAAAAGCGAGAGCGATGGGTATCTGGTCGGCTCGCGCGGCTCGGTCGGCTCGTCGTTTGTCGCCACAATGGCGGGCATCTCGGAGGTCAACCCGCTGCCGGCGCATTATGTGTGCCCATGCTGTAAGCACAGCGAGTTTTTCTTAGATGGCTCCGTCGCGTCGGGTTACGATCTGCCCCAGAAGGATTGCCCTGTTTGCGGTACGCGTTATCGTCAGGACGGTCACGACATCCCATTCGAAACCTTTTTGGGCTTTGACGGGGATAAGGCGCCCGATATCGACCTTAATTTTTCGGGAGAGTATCAGGCTACCGCGCACCGCTACACAGAAGAGCTGTTTGGCGCAGACCATGTATTCAAAGCGGGTACCATCGCCACAGTTGCGGATAAAACCGCTTTTGGCTATGTGAAGAAATATCTGGAGGAGCACGGAAAAACCGTACACCGCGCCGAGATGAACCGTCTGATTCAAGGCTTGCTCGGGGTCAAACGCACCACGGGTCAGCATCCGGGCGGAATGGTTGTTGTGCCAGCCGAGTATGATGTCACCGACTTTACGCCCATCCAGCACCCTGCTGACCAAAAGGATAAGGGCGTTACCACAACCCATTTTGACTTTCACTCACTGCACGACACCATCCTTAAGCTCGATATTCTGGGGCATGATGTTCCCACTCTGTACAAGCATCTGGAGCTACTAACGGGTGTCAGCATGAACGATGTACCCACGAGCGCACCCGAGGTAATCAGCTTGTTTACCTCCACCGAAGCGCTGGGCGTTACGCCCGATGAGATTGGCTGCCAGACCGGCTCGCTTGCCATCCCCGAGATGGGCACGGAGTTTGTTCGTGGACTGCTGATCGACGCACAACCCAAAACCTTTTCCGACCTGTTGCAGATATCGGGTCTTTCCCACGGCACCGACGTATGGCTTGGCAATGCCCAGGAGCTAATTAAAAACAAAACCTGCACCATCTCGGAGGTTATTGGTACGCGTGACTCGATTATGTCTTACTTAATTTATAAGGGGGTCGACAAGAAACTTGCCTTTAAAATAATGGAGTGCACCCGTAAAGGAAAGGCACAAAAGGAGTTTACCCCCGAGATTATACAAACGCTGCTTGACCATAATGTCCCGCAGTGGTATATCGACAGCTGTTTAAAGATTAAGTATATGTTCCCGAAAGCGCACGCCTGCGCCTATG